>CAIKYN010000228.1 GCA_903831635.1 uncultured Spartobacteria bacterium | reverse complement strand
CATGGTCTCGGGATCGACTTGTGCGGCTTGTACATCCACAGGGATGTCAATCCAGCAGGGCCCGGGTCTGCCATGAGAGGCCAGATAAATCGCCCTCTCGAGATGGTAACGGATTGTCTCGGGCTCCGTGATAGTTACAGCATATTTGGTGATTCCTCGGGCCATACCGATAATATCCGCCTCCTGGTCGCCAAGTTGTCTGATACGACCGATCAACCCATAGGTCTGCATCATGGTCTCTCTCTTGACCTGTCCGGAGATCACAAGCATCGGAATCGAGTCGGTCCAGGCGCCGAAGACACCATTGAGGGCATTAATTCCACCAGGTCCGGTAGTCACATTGACAATGCCCGGCTTCCCACTGACTCGTGCATAACCCTCAGCAGCAATAGCACATGCCTGCTCATGATGGCAGCAGATCGAGCGCATGCGATTCTCGACAGCGATCGCATCGTTGAGGTGCATGGCACCCCCTCCAGTGACAAGAAAGACATGGTCATGTCCTCGGTCCGCGAGGGTTTGGAAAATGTAATCCGAGAGACGCACCTTGCTCATTCCAGTCCCTCCAACAAGGTGGCGACAGGGTTGGCAAGATTCAAAGCACGGATCGCCTCCAAGATGGAGCCTGCATTAATGAGGGAACAGACAAGTATGGGGGTTTCCGGAGCAGAGATTTCCGAACCGGCCATGACTTTGCTGCCGCGCAGCAGTTTTCCTTGGTTGATCGGATTGCCGTCCACAAACGCCACGATTTTGGCATCTCGCAAACACGTGTCCGAAAGTAGTTTCATGGTCAGTTGACCTGTTCCCCAGACGATGATTTCAGGGTATCTCGTGATAAGTTGCCTGATATTTGCATCAATGCGCGACATCAGGGTGTGTGACTCGGCGATATATTTCTCCAATGCCCCCTCAAGTGCATTATCTTTCTCGATCACCAATGGCACTTCACCCTTCCTGGCAAACCAAAAAAGTGCCGGATAGGGCATGTCCTTGGAGGAGTAGATAACTTTTGTTCCGGTGCACTCGGGAGCGAAGCGGTTGATGCGGCAAAGATTTGCCAAACTTGTCTCTGAGAAATGATTGATGTGCTCTGTATTGAAATCCTGAAACGGGGCGACAAGGAACTCTGCATACCGGGAAGCGTCGGGCACCTCGATGTAAACCCATCCCCCAGGATTCAACAATCGATGCACAAACTCCATGGCTGCCGAGAGGTCTCTGACATGCTCCATGACGTGGCTGAGAATAATGCCGTCGAAGGTTCCAGCTTCCTCTGGAATGGATGCCAAAGTGCCGACCCATGCATCACCCATGGCCAGGCTGCGTGTTGCATGGACACAGGCAGGCGATGGATCAATGCCGCAAACATTTCCGAAGCCTTGTTCCTGTAACGCAACCAGCAACCCTCCGTTTGCACATCCTATGTCAACGATGCGCGCTTTTCGATCATCGCAAAACTCCCCAACTTGAAGAGCCAATTGGTTAAGCCTCGCCTTATCCCAAGAGAGCAACCCTGCACCTGTCGAAGTGGCGCTGTCCGCATATTTAGACATACTGGCGTAATACGCATCATAACCAGACTGATCTACTGCCGTGTCGGAAAAGGCAAATCCACAGTCGCCACACACAACATAGTCACAAACAGGCGGCAAGGGGTTTCCCTCACTTAATTGAAACCCCTGAGTGTGAAGCACCTGACCATACCGGCATCCACAGATCGGGCAGGGACGAAGAAGTGTTTTTGGATTCATTGGTAAAAATCACCGACAGAAAGCATGCCATGATGCCGTCCGCCGTATCGATTCATTCAAGGGAATAAGGCCCCTAAGATTCAATTCCATTCGTGCCTGATCAACAGAAGGAACATAGCGGGAAACGGAAGAATTGAGGTTGAGAGTGGAATGGGAAAGTGGTGCTGCAGAGTCACCCAGCGTCGATTCCACGGTTCTAGCAAGGCCTGAAATCGTGATCTCCTCATCGGAGCCGACATTGTAAGGACGACAGGATGTCCCCTTGAAAAGTATGGTCCAAAGCCAGATGGCTAGATCAGCCGCATAGAGATAAGAGCGGTAAGGGGTTCCATTGTTGATCTTAATAGGCTCCCCCTTCATGGCGTCACGGATGAAGTTTCCGATGGCAAAGTGGGCATCCAACGGCAGATGAGGCCCGACAAAGGCGAAACATCGGGCAATGGTTGTCTCCAAACCGTTTTCCTTGTGCACAATCGAACAGAGGAGTTCCCCAACCCGCTTGCCCTCCCCATAGGCGGAGTTGGGATCCATGGGATCTGGTGCCCCGGCATATGTCTCAAGAATGTGAGTCATGTCCGCAGGTTGCTTGCCGTAGACTGCTCCGGAACTGACAAAGAGGAAGCGCTTGGCTCCAGAAGCAACTGCGAAATCGAGCGTGCGTTTCGTCCCTCGAGTAATCGTATCAAGCATCTCAGCAGGCGGCACCGGGGCGCTGGACGTGGTGCCCGCATGGATCACATGGGTGAACACTCCTTCTGGGAACTGAAAATCACGGACATCTCCGGAATGCAGGGTGATCCCTGACTTGGCGGCAAGATGGGGAACCTTGGCGTAAAATGCCTGGGGATTACGGGAGAGGCCTACCAATTCTGCACCCAGCCCCAGCTCTTTGTTTGCGTAAGCAAAAGTCTCTAGCAGCCAGATTCCGAAGAATCCCGTCGCGCCAGTGACAAAGATCCTGCCTCCGCGCAACTGATCCCACAGCTGTCGCGAATGCTCGAGAACATGCTCCAGATCTTCCTTGGGGAGTGGGGGAAAAATCATTTGAAGGAATTGGAGAAGTTATCGCGCAAAGGCGCGAGGAGGGAGATTGGAAAAAGAGAGTGCTTTACGGCGCTGTCGGTTTAGGTCTTTGGAAGTTTAGTTCCATCGCTTTATCCATCTCTGCGTCTTGGCGTCTCTGCGCGAGTATTTCCCTTTGTTTTTTTATTTCTTGAAGTAGCGGACTCCTTGGGTCCCCTCAAAATGAGAATCCTGGGTCCAGAGCATGGCATCATGGCGCAGAGCCGTGGCGTAGATGATGCTATCCGCCATTGGAAGAGAAAGTCTGGCGGCT
>CAIKYN010000227.1 GCA_903831635.1 uncultured Spartobacteria bacterium | reverse complement strand
AGGCTCCAGAACACTGTCACTGGCTGCCTTCGTCTGGATTTTCCGAAAAGTGGCAAGTTTGCTAGCAAGCCCCTCATGGAGCAGGGCCAACTGGGCGATCGCAAACAAGGCAGCATTCTTAGCCCCCGCCTCGCCTATGGCGAATGTGGCGACGGGAATCCCGGCTGGCATCTGGACAATCGAGAGCAGGGAGTCAAATCCCTCCATGGTGCGGCTCTTCACCGGGACCCCAAGGACAGGCACGGTCGTCTGGGCAGCAATCATTCCCGGCAAGTGGGCAGCTCCGCCAGCCCCGGCAATGATTGCATGCAGTCCCCTCGCCTCAGCCTCCTTGGCATAAGTGGCCATGACATCGGGCATCCGGTGTGCGGAAACGACCCGGTATTCGCAGGGAACCCCGAACTCCTCCAGCAGCGCCACGGCATGTCCCATCGTCTCCCAGTCGCTCTTACTTCCCATGACAACCCCTACCAAGGGAGCAGCAATTGTAGCCTTACTCGCAGACTTCGATTTCGTCGTGGGTTGGGATGACTTCGTTTTTTTGGAACTCATCCATTGAGTCTATTCACCACGCCAGATTCAATCAATCCGCTTCGACGGCCAACAGCATGTTCGAGGGTGTTCTTTTTTGCGATCACGAGTAGGCTAACGGCATGAATTCCAATATCGTCCTCATCGGCTTCATGGGCTGTGGGAAGAGTAGCATCGGTCGACGGTTGGCGAAACGGCTCAGTCACGAGTTTCTCGACAGCGACGACCTGATTATTGCACGAGCCCAAGGCACCAGCATCAGTGATCTCTTTGCGAACGAAGGAGAAGAGCGCTTTCGGGAGCGTGAGTCCGCAGAGCTTCGGGATCTAGTCGAAGCTCAGAACATCGTTCTCGCAACAGGTGGCGGCGCCATCCTGCGCGAAGAGAACAGGGCTCTTCTTCATCGAATCGGAAGGATTGTCTGGCTGCATGCCGATCCGGAGACACTCTTTGAGCGTGCAAGCCGAAATCGCAAACGCCCTCTCCTCGACGTGGAGAATCCCCGCAGCACCTTTAATGCACTTCTTGAATCGCGCATTCCTATTTACGAAGCAACGGCTGACATTCAAGTCGATGCCACGGGACTTCCCCACGAACAGACCGTGGATGAAATTATCCGAGTGCTTGCCCTAGGTGGGATTCCAAAAGTCTCCACCGAAGCTTCATAAACGCCACCTCATCCGTTTAAAATTGACGGAGAAGCCCCGTCTTTTTAATAGTTTCAAACTCCGTGCGACCCCTGACGCCGGCAACCAAACACCAACACCATGCCTAATATTGCCATCAATGGGTTCGGCCGCATCGGCCGCCTTGTCTTCCGTGCCATCGCCGAACAGGGCCTCCTTGAGAAAGGGTACAACGTCGTTGCCGTCAACGATCTCGTCCCTGCCGACAACCTTGCCTACCTCGTGAAATACGACTCCACCCAGGGCGTCTTCAAGGGTGAGGTCCACAGCGAAAAATCATCTCCTGAGGTTGCCGAGGACGACACGCTGGTGGTCAATGGTCATAAGATCAAATGCCTCGCAGTGAAAGAGGGCCCCGCCGCTCTTCCCTGGAAAGATCTCAACGTCGATGTCGTCATCGAATCGACCGGCCTCTTCACCGAAGGTGAAAAGGCAAAAGGACACCTCACCGCAGGTGCCAAGAAGGTCATCATCTCCGCTCCCGGCAAGAACGAGGACATTACCGTCGTCATGGGTGTGAACGATGACAAACTCGACATCTCCAAGCACCACATCATCTCAAACGCCAGCTGCACCACGAACTGCCTTGCTCCCGTTGTCCATGTTCTCCTGAAGGAGGGATTCGGCATCGAGGAGGGTCTCATGACCACGGTGCACAGCTACACCGCCACCCAGAAGACTGTCGATGGTCCCTCCAAGAAGGATTGGAAGGGAGGCCGCTCGGCAGCCATCAACATCATCCCCTCCACCACCGGAGCCGCGAAGGCCGTCGCCCTTGTCTGCCCTGAAGTGAAGGGCAAGTTGACCGGCATGTCGTTCCGCGTACCGACCCCGACCGTTTCTGTCGTTGACCTCACGGTCAAGACCACCAAGGCCACCAGCTACAAGGAAATCTGTGCCGCCATGAAGAAGGCCAGCGAGACCTACCTCAAGGGTATCCTTGGCTACACCGAGGACGAAGTTGTCTCCAGCGACTTCATCCATGACACCCGCTCCAGCATCTTCGACGCAGGTTCGGGCATTGAACTTAATGACAAGTTCTTCAAGCTCGTTTCCTGGTACGACAACGAGTGGGGTTATTCCAACCGCTGTGTCGACCTGCTTAAGAAGATCAGCGCCTAAAAACTAAGATCACTCTCGAGGGCAGGTAAAGCAGGTGCATTCCTGACTTTCCTGCCCTCTTTCTTTTCACCAACACATTCCAACTTCCCAATCACCATGGCTAAAAAAACAATCAAGGACCTCTCCCTCGCCGGCAAACGCGTCTTCATCCGCGTCGACTTCAATGTCCCTCAGGACAAGCAGACCGGCGAAATCACCAATACGCAGCGCATCACCGCGGCATTGCCCACCATCCAGCATGCTCTGGATCAGGGAGCCTCCGTCGTTCTTGCCAGCCATCTCGGACGCCCGAATGGTGAGCGTGTCGCCAAGTACACCCTCAAGCCTGTTGCCGAAAAGCTCCAGGAGCTCCTTTGTCGTCCCGTGACTTTCCTGAACGATTGCGTCGGATCCGAGGTCGAGGCCGCGTGCGCTGCACTCAAACCAGGTGAAGTCATCCTGCTCGAGAACGTCCGCTTCCACATTGAGGAGGAGGGCAAGGCGAAGAATGCAGAGGGGAATAGCGTAAAAGCTGATCCGGCCAAGGTCGCCACCTTCCGCGCCAGCCTTAGCAAACTGGCTGACGTCTATGTGAACGACGCGTTCGGGACCTCCCACCGCGCACACTCCAGCGTCACTGGAGTTGATCTTCCTGACAAGGTGGCCGGCTTCCTGGTCGAGAAGGAACTGGCCGCATTCGCAGCCGTCCTTGAGAATCCTCAGCGCCCCCTGCTTGCGATCCTCGGCGGCGCCAAGATCGCCGACAAGATCCCCCTTATCCGAAACCTCGTTGAGAAGGCTGACGACATCATCATCGGCGGAGGGATGGCCTACACCTTCCTGAAAGTCCTCAATGGCATGCAGATCGGTAACAGCCTCTATGATCCGGCCGGTGCCGAGATCGTGGCAGAACTCATTGCCAAGGCGAAGGAGAAGGGTGTCCGTATCCACCTCCCCGTTGACTTCATCACTGGAGATGCCTTCTCCCCAACAGCCAACACCGGCACGGCCACCGTTGAGAGCGGAATCTCTGATGGCTGGGAGGGATTCGATTGCGGTCCAAAGACCCGCGAGCTTTTTGCCAAGGTCATCGCCTCCGCGAAGACCATCGTCTGGAACGGCCCCTGCGGCGTCTTCGAGTTCGACATCTTCGCCGAGGGAACCAAGTCCATGGCTGAGGCCGTCGCTGCTGCCACAGCTGCAGGGGCCATCACCATCGTCGGTGGAGGTGACACGGCGACAGCCGCCAAGAAATTCGGCGTCATCGACAAGGTCACCCATGCCTCCACGGGTGGCGGTGCATCCCTGGAGCTCCTCGAAGGGAAGACTCTTCCCGGAGTTGCCTCACTCGACGAGAAGGCCTAATCTCACGAATTACTATGGCACTCCCACGCAAGAAATTCGTTGCAGGTAACTGGAAGATGAACATGACCGCCTCGGAGGTCGCTCCCTATCTGGAGGTCTTTCGTCAAGAGACTGAAAAGGTCAACAATGTCGATATCGCCATCATCCCCCCCTTCACGGCCCTCGCCAAGGCCTCGGAGATCTTGGGGGGCTCCCAGAAGATCCGACTGGGCGCGCAGAACATGTCCCCGGAGGCCAAGGGGGCCTACACCGGCGAGATCTCCGCGGCGATGCTGCGCGATCTCTTCGTACGCTTCGTACTGGTAGGTCATAGCGAACGCCGCCGCCTCTTCGGAGAGACCGATGAGCTCGTGCACCGAAAGGTCGTAACCGCTCTTAATTCCGAGCTTCGACCCATCCTCTGTATTGGTGAGACACTTGAGGAGCGACAGGCTGGTCAGGAAAAAGCTATACTTGAAGCTCAGCTTCAAGGGGCGCTGAAAGCACTGACCACGGAACAGCTTGAGGAGGTTGTGATCGCTTACGAGCCCGTCTGGGCAATTGGCACGGGACTCACTGCCACTCCTGCTCAGGCTCAGGAGGCTCATCTCTTCATCCGCGACTATCTAAAGACTACGGCAGGAGCTGAAATTGCCGACAAGACACGCATTCTCTACGGGGGAAGCGTGACCGCGGATAATGCCCGCGAACTCCTCTCCCAGCCCGATATCGACGGCGCCCTGGTGGGGGGTGCTAGCCTCGACCCCCGCAGCTTTGCAGAGATTGTGACCGCGGCCGTTCCTACGGAATAAATAGTTAGTTTTTCGCGCAAAGCCTCAGGGCTGGATGACTTAAAGCCGTTTGGTGATTTGATTCATCAAACGGCTTTTCCTTCATAATTCATCATTCTGCCTTCATCCTTTCGGCATCATGCTTCGTCGCCTCGCTTCACTCCCCGTGGTGTTGTTCTGCGTAGTGACGATCACTTTCTTTCTGATACGTCTTTCTCCGGGAGGGCCCTTTGATTCGGAGCGGAAGATCCCGGAAGCCATCGAGAAGCAGCTTCTGGCAAAGTACAAGCTAGATGGTCCGCTTCTGGTTCAATATGGCGGTTATCTCAAGGATCTGATCCATGGAGATCTCCGTCTTTCGACGAAGTACCGCAACCGCTCGGTCAACGAGATCCTTGCCCAGACACTCCCTGTTACCTTGACTCTCGGTGCCACGGCACTACTGATTGCCGTCACCATCGGCGTCTGGTTGGGTGCCTTTGCGGCGGCGCGACCGGGAACATTTTCAGAAACGGGAGCCCTTGCACTGACGCTGCTGGCAATTTCCCTCCCCTCCTTTGTACTAGGACCTCTCCTCATCCTGATCTTTGCGATCAAGCTGGCTTGGCTTCCCGTCGGTGGCTGGGGTACCCCGCTTCAGCTCATTCTGCCATCCGTGACGCTGGCGATTCCCTACGCAGCAGTGATCGCACGGCTGCTCCATGACAGCCTGAGGGAGACACTAGCAGAGGATTTCGTTCGCACGGCTCGGGCAAAGGGCCTCTCCGAACGCTCGGTGGTCTACCGCCACGCTCTCCGCGTGGCGATCTTGCCGGTAATTTCCTATCTTGCCCCCCTAGCGGCCAACCTCCTCACAGGGTCCATTGTTGTGGAGACGATCTTTCACATTCCCGGAGCAGGAGGATTCTTTGTCAATTCGATCCTTAACCGTGACGGCTTCTTGCTCGGTGGAGTGGTCATCGTCTACTGCGTACTCTTGATGATCTTCAACCTGCTGGTGGATCTTTCCTACCGCTTGCTTGACCGGAGGATTCGGGAATCATGATTTACCAACTCCCGAAGAGAGCCAGATTTCCGGCCATCATTCTCTCCGGAATGATCCTTACCGTCCTGCTTGGCCCCCTTTTTTTTCCCCATGTCTACGACCTGCCTGGAGACCAAACCTATGCCCCTCCCAGCTTGGCTCATCTCTGCGGAACTGATCTCAATGGAAGAGACCTGCTTCTCCGGATCCTCGAGGGAGGCCGGATCTCTCTACTGGTCGGCATCTGCGGCGCAGCGATCAGCCTCCTAATCGGAACCACCTATGGACTCATTGCGGGATCTTCAGGTAGGGGCATTGACAACTCCATGATGCGCTTTGTCGACATTCTCTACTCCGTGCCTCGTCTCATCTTTATCCTGATTTTTATCAATGCTTTCAATGAACGCCTGCAACTTGCAGCCAGTAGCCATGGATGGGATTGGCTTGTCGGATCGTCCCGCATCGTGATCCTGATTGTGAGTCTTGGGATCATTGAGTGGCTAACGATGGCCCGGATCGTGCGGGGACAGACCCTCACCCTAAGGGAGCGTTCCTATGTTGCGGCTGCTCGGGTCCTGGGTGAAGGGTACTGGACTATCCTCTGGCGCCACCTGCTTCCTAACCTTGCTGGAATCATCCTCGTTTACCTAACCCTGGCAGTTCCCTCCGTCATCATTGATGAGGCCTTCCTGAGCTTCCTGGGGCTCGGAGTTCAGGCTCCCCAGTCAAGCTGGGGCTCGCTGCTAGCTGAGGGGGCCTCCGCCATCAATCCCCTCAAGGGAGCCTGGTGGCTCATCCTCTTCCCCTCGATCGCCCTTCTGACAACGCTTCTGGCTCTCTACAGCCTCGGCGACGCCCTACGCCGCAGTATTGGAGAAAAGGGGGGCTGAGAAGGAGGTTGTTAGACTGAAGGCTGAAGACTGTTAGGAAAGAATCCAGACCGTCTCCTTTGAATTATTTTTCATTTTTCATTCTTCATTTTGCCTTTCCACCTGAACAAGTCACGATAGAAACATGAGTGAAGCCGCCGCACGATCGATCGTTGAGCGCCTGCGTGCCAAGGGGTTCGAGGCTCTTTATGCGGGTGGCTGCGTGCGTGACACACTCCTAGGCTTGGAGCCCCACGATTATGATGTGGCGACCAGTGCTCGCCCCGAACAAGTGGAAGCGCTCTTTCCTCGAACAGTGCCTGTCGGCGCTCAGTTCGGCGTGATTATCGTTCTGGAAGGGGGCTCGGAAATCCAGGTTGCCACCTTCCGCGGAGATGGTGCTTATCTTGATGGCCGCCATCCAGAAAGCGTTCATTACACGGATGCCGAAGGGGATGCCCGTCGACGGGATTTCACCATCAACGGACTTTTTTATGATCCTATCAAGGATGAGATTCTCGATTTCGTTGGAGGCCGCGATGATCTGAAGAAGAGCGTGATCCAGGCCATTGGTAATCCCTCGGAACGCTTTGCCGAGGATAAGCTTCGCCTGCTCCGGGCTGTCCGTTTCGCGACGACACTTGGATTCTCGATTGATCCAGGAACATGGAGCGCCCTCTTGGAATGGGCTCCTGAACTCCATGCCGTCAGCGCCGAGAGAATCAGGGACGAATTCTGCAAGATTCTTCTCTCTCCGAATCGCCTGCGGGGATTCGATCTGCTTGATCAGAGCGGCCTTTTACGGATGATTCTGCCTGAGATGGAAAACCTCAAAGGGTGCGATCAACCGCCTGAGTTCCATCCGGAGGGTGATGTCTTCGTCCACACGCGCCTCATGCTCTCTCTGCTCCCAGAGAGGGTATCGCTACCCCTTGTTCTCTCGGCGCTCTTCCATGACTTGGGCAAACCTCCGACGCGAATGGTCGATGAGACCGGACGCATCCGGTTTAATGGTCACGAGGGAGTCAGTGCCGAGATGAGTCTGCGAATCCTGCAGCGTCTTCGCTTTTCGAATGAAGTGATCGATGCGGTCCTGCCTGCCGTGCGCCTTCACATGAGTTTCAAGGATGTCCCGAATATGCGTGTTGCTACTCTGAAGCGAATGATGGCACGCCCCACCTTCGACGATGAACTCGAACTCCATCGTGTCGATTGCCTTGGCAGCCATGGCATGCTCGATAACCACGCCCTATTGATCGCGAAGCGTGAGGAGTTCTCCCATCAACCACTCATCCCCCCTCCTTTGATCACCGGCAATGACCTCATTGCTCTTGGATGGAAACCGGGGCCGAAATTCGCGGAAATCCTCCAAGCCGTCCAGACCAAGCAACTAGAGGGAGTTTTTGCTACTCAAAAAGAAGCTCTGGAATGGGTGAAAACTCAAACTTCTACTTGAAAAGAGGACACATCTCGTAGAACTTGAAATTACTTTTATGTGCTCCTCCCCAAGACAACTAAAGTTATCAGTATTCTGCGTATTCTTTCTGCTAAACGCAGGATTTTTATCCGCGGCCAGCTCCTTCCTAATAAATTTCTCTCAAGGATATTACATCACCCCTACTTCAGGCTCCAAGCTGACCACTCCTCTCAATCAGTATTTCAGGGTTGATCCTCTGGCCAATACCAACCTGGTTTGGGTATCTACGGATACTCAGTATGGTGGGTTCCTGATGGAGCTCTTGCCAACTAATGCGCCTAAAACAGTCGCCAACTTCCTATCCTATGTCCGCGATGGAGCCTACGAAAACACGGTTGTCCACCGATCAACCTCCGTTACCAACGATGGCTTGGCGGTCATTCAAACAGGCGGATTTACGGCCGACCCTTCACTGTCATCGATTCCTACTTTTTCTCCAGTCACCAACGAATATGGCATTTCTAACTCTGTTGGAACCGTGGCGATGGCAAAGGTTGGGGGAAATCCAAACAGCGCCACCGACCAGTGGTTCATCAATGTTTCTGATAACAGCACCACGCTTAATTCAAACAATAATGGAGGATTTACCGTTTTTGGACGGATTTTGGGTAAGGGGATGAGCAATGTGATCAACCCGATCTCTGCCCTGCAGACTTACAATATTTCTAGCTACAATTCTGCATTTACCGAAACCCCATTGCAGGGGGTGACTAATGGACAGCCATCTCTCTATCTTACCAATCTCGTGACAATCACAAGAGTAGCTACTCTCCCTTACTTTGCCTTTAGCTCCGACTCCGATGCCTGCCCAGCCGACATCCAAACTATAGGTTCCGCAACAAATCTCGTCGCAACATTCAATCACTACCCCACTAACAATCCTACGGCAGGTATTTATATCACTGTGGCAGTTACCGACACCAATGGTAACTCCCCCCAATATCGCACTTATTCCACAAACGGTGGCGTTGTCACAACGAATGTATTTGATGGAGGAAACACTGGATTCTACGTAATCCCGTCGACCCTTGGGAGTCAGAAGATTTCATTCCCGCAGATCGGCCAGCAGTCATTATCAAACAATATTACAAATCTTGTTACCAATACCGTCAATAGGGTGACCAATATTGTAACCAACATCAGCACCTCCTTTACAATTCCATCCTTCCCCACCTCTTCTGCGAATGTTCCCGTATTACTGCAGATCCTTTCCGGCCCAATCAAGGTTAGTTCCAACCCTAGTCAGACATCGGGCATCCAAAATGGAACTGCATTCACCCTTACGGGTACAGGAACCGTTACACTGAAGGCGACGACATTCGGTACGGGAACCAATGCTCTAGTAAACTATTACTACTCACCTGCCACACCGGTCACATCAAGCTTTGTAATCAAGGCTTATCCCCAGACCATCTCCTCCTTTCAAACGATCTTTCCCCCAACATATAAAAACCCTCCTTTCCAAATCCAGATTCCTACTAGTAGTTCGGAATTACCTGTCACTGTGAGTGTCCTCTCTGGACCGGCTACCTTCAGCCAAGGAAATAATATTGGTACCATCACTATCACTGGGGCAGGTCCAGTGACTTTAGCGGCCAATCAGGCGGGAAATGCACTCTACGCCTCCGCTCCCCAGGTGACCACTACCTTCACTGTGGCAAAGTCTCCCCAGAGTATTACCTTTCCCCAGAGCACGACAAATCTCTCTGTTGGGCAGACGGTTTCTCTAAGCGCCACATCCTCTTCGAGTCTACCTGTCTCCTACTCATTAGTCGGTGGACCGGCAACTCTTACCGGAGGTTCTTTGAAAATCTCCGGCCCAGGAACTGTTTCTGTCGTGGCGTCGCAAGTTGGGAATAGCAACTACCTTGCTGCAACTCCCATCACGAACATTTACACAACTCGTTCCAACCAGACCATCTCGCCCTTCGGAACCATCACCAATCGTCCTTACTCGACCAACCCGCAGACAATCATCCTTCCCACGTCCACCTCGAAACTTCCCGTTGCACTCTCCGTCAAATCAGGACCAGCCTCAATCCTGACCTCCAACTCGATTTCTCTGACTGGTGTGGGTACCGTCACCCTTGCAGCCGATCAATCTGGCAATTCCAACTTCTTCGCAGCACCCCAGATCACGAAAAGCTTTGTCGTAAGCAAGGCTGCTCAATCGATCGCCCCCTTCACGGGGATTCCGACAAAACTCTCTAACGGGATCTCCTTCACCGTGTCCACCCCATCCTCCAGTTCGGGACTCACCAACACCCTCCGCATATCGGGAGCCGGCGGACTCTCCAATAATACCGTCATCCCTACTAATGTGGGATCCATTACCCTGACCGCCACCAACGCAGGCAATTCCAACTACCTCCCAGCCTCCCTCTCAACCAATCTTACGGTAAACAAGGGAAGCCAAACCATCACCTTCCCATCCATCAACTCGCCCCTGATGGCAGGAACGAACCACTATGGTCTATCCGCCACGGCAAGTTCGGGACTCCCTGTGACCTATACGCTCACGCCATTGAAAGCCAATGTCTCCCTCGTCTCAAACGCGATCGTGGTCAACGCCTACACAAGTAGCAATGTCCCCACCTACACGGTGGTCGCATCCCAGGCCGGCAATTCCGCTTGGTATGCCGCCACCTCAGTCACCAACACCTTCTCCACCATGCCTTATGATTCGGGTGGCTCAGGGGGAAGCATTACGTTTAATGGTGGTTCCTACAATAGCTATACTGGCTCGGGATCAATTGGTTCCGGCAATCTGACCGTTTCTTCCAATAGCTTCATTTCGAATACCACCCCCACCCCGACTTCCAGCAATACCCTCTCTCTAGGAAGCGGATCGCTAACCTTCACTGGTACGAATTCCTATGGTGGATCGACCAACACCAACGCCTTCCCCGGCAGCACACCGTCCCTGCCTACAGGTGGAGTCGTTTTCGCAACTCCCACCCCGACTCCGAGTCCTACTCCCTGACCATTCTATTCCGGCAGTCAGCCTCATAACTCTGCGGGATAAAGTAACAGTTCGGTGAGCGTTCCTGACCATGGAAAAAGAAAGTCTATCTCCTCAATAGAGCCAGATTACTGCAGATCCTCCATCCGCTTGAGAATAAGCACCAGAATAGGGACATAGAATGTCGCACCATGGCCTCCGCAGAAGTCGCTCACTGAGCATGGCCGACTGACAACCCCATTCGGATTCTTATGCCATTGTGGTAATAACTAAGACCTAGCTCCCAATGCCCTCTTCTCTATGCGAGAATATGGGCAGTGAGGGGATCGAACCCCCGACCAACTCGGTGTAAGCGAGCCGCTCTACCGCTGAGCTAACTGCCCTTAATGAATGTCGGTTTCAGGAAGAACTAGGCTTCCTGAACCGGCAAGCAACTACAGAAAATATTCCGATCGCCGTAGACATTATCAACACGCGATACCGATGGCCAGAACTTATGATTCTTCAGCCATGGAGCTGGCCATGCGGCCTGGCTTCGGGAATAAGGCCTAATCCATTCGTCTGAGGTGACGGTGAGGGCAGTATGAGGAGCACGCTTGAGGGGATTGTCTACCTTATCAAGATCACCCTTCTCAATCGAAGTCAACTCGCCATGGATTGCGATCATGGCATCGCAGAAACGATCTAACTCATCCTTTGACTCACTCTCGGTTGGCTCAATCATGAGCGTGCCGGGAACAGGCCAGCTCATGGTTGGAGCATGGAATCCATAATCCATCAAGCGCTTCGCGACATCCTCGACCTCTATGCCAGCACGAGTCTTCCACTCGCGGAGGTCCAGAATGCACTCATGGGCCACAGTTCCCTGCTCTCCCTTGTAGAGGACGGGGAAAAAGGCATCGAGACGCTTGGCCATGTAGTTGGCATTAAGAATCGCGAGGGCACTAGCGGCAGCCAGTCCATCGGGCCCCATCATGCGGAGATACATCCAGCTGATCACACAGATACTTGCACTCCCCCATGGTGCGGCACTGACTTCGGTGACAGCTTGGGAGCCTCCGGTCGGTATCACGGAATGCCCCGGCAGGAACGGAGAGAGATGTTCGGCCACACCGATCGGCCCCACCCCCGGACCACCACCGCCATGAGGAATGCAGAAAGTCTTATGAAGATTGAGATGGCAGACATCGGCTCCGATGGCTCCGGGACTGCAGAGGCCAACCTGGGCATTCATGTTGGCTCCATCCATGTAGACCTGACCACCGGCCTCATGAATCATGGCGCAAATCTCCTTGATCCGCGACTCGAAGACACCATGCGTCGAAGGATAGGTGACCATGAGAGCCGAGAGACGGTCACGATGGAGGTCGATCTTGGCCTTCAGATCAGCCAAATCAACATTTCCGTCCGCATCGCAGGCAACACCCACGATCTCCATGCCGGCCATGGCGGCGCTGGCAGGATTTGTCCCGTGGGCGGAAACAGGGATGAGGCAAACGGTTCGGTTCAGATCCCCGCGAGAGCGGTGGTAGGCGCGAATGACGAGCAAGCCGGCGTATTCCCCCTGCGATCCGGCGTTCGGCTGGAGCGATACAGAATGAAATCCCGTGATCTCCGCAAGCCATCCCTCAAGCTGACGGAACATCACAGTATACCCCTGGGCCTGCTCCGTGGGAACGAAGGGGTGAAGACCTCCGATGGTCTCCCAGGTGACCGGAATCATCTCGGAGGTTGCATTCAGCTTCATGGTACATGATCCAAGCGGGATCATGGATGTGGTGAGCGAGAGATCCTTGGACTCAAGACGGCGCATGTAGCGGAGCATCTCAGTCTCGGTATGGTAGCTGTTAAAGACGGGATGGGTAAGATATGCAGAGCTGCGACGCAGATCATCCGGTGTCTGCCAGGTGAGCGGATCGTTCTGAGCAGCACTCGATCCTTTGCCAAAAAGTTCGAGAAGGCGATCGATCGGACCAGAGGTTTCATCCAGCGAGATGGTCACTGCGGATTCACCGAGGAAACGGAGATTGATACCCTCCTTCTCAGCACGAGAGCGCAGGGAAGCGGACTCGGTGGGAGTGAGATTCACGCGGACGGTGTCAAAGAACGGGGCATTACCCAAAGACCATCCTGCCTTGGAAAGTGAAGCCGCAAGCTTCAGTGCATGAAGGTGAATTTTCTCGGCGATCTCCCTGAGTCCCTTCGGACCATGATAGACGGCATACATCGAGGCGATCACGGCTAGCAGAACCTGCGCGGTGCAGATGTTGCTGGTCGCCTTCTCACGGCGGATATGTTGCTCGCGAGTCTGAAGTGTCAGGCGGTAGGCGGGGTTACCATCTGCATCACGGGAGATACCGACGAGACGTCCGGGAAGGCGGCGTTTGAACTCATCACGAACAGCCAGATAGGCCGCATGTGGTCCGCCATATCCCATGGGAACACCAAAACGCTGGGTGGAACCCACCACGATATCGGCCCCGAATTCTCCAGGTGGCTTCAGCAATACAAGGGCAAGAGGGTCACTGGCTACAATGGCGAGTCCACCTGCCGCATGAATCTTCGCTATCGCGGAAGAGGGATCATGAATCGACCCATCGGTCGAGGGATACTGGAGGATGCCGCCACACAGCCCGGACTCTGGAATCTGATCAACACTGCCCACGATCAACTCGATGCCAAGAGGCTCGGTGCGTGTACGGAGCAAGGAAATCGTTTGAGGATGGCATCCATCTGAGACAAAGAATCGCGGAGCGCTCCCATTCCCAGCCTGCCCCTTGAGGTCATGACACATCGCCATCGCCTCGGCGGCGGCTGTGGCCTCATCAAGCATCGAGGCATTGGCAATCGCCATGCCCGTCAAATCACAGACCATCGTCTGGAAATTCACGAGAGCCTCCATACGTCCCTGTGAAATCTCGGCCTGATAAGGGGTGTAGGCCGTGTACCAGCCTGGATTCTCAAGAATATTCCTGCGGATCACTGCGGGAAGGTGGGTTCCGTGATAACCCATTCCAAGATGATTAGTGCGAAGCTCGTTCTTATCGGCGATCTCACGGAGTTCAGCCAAGGCCTCCTCCTCGGAGGCTGCTGCAGGAATATTTAGCTTGGAACGAAGACGGATCTCCTCGGGAACCGTTTTTGAAATGAGCCCCTCAAGAGAGGCACATTCCAATGTCTCCAGCATCGCCTCGATATCCCGATTATGGGAACCGAGATGGCGACGAGAGAAACGACCGCGAGAGAGAACGGAGTCCAGGAGATCGGAACCGATCGTACTCATTGACCGATCTGGGCGCTGTAGGCTTCGGGTGTCAGGAGAGCACTGATCTCAGCGGCATCGGATGATTTCATCCGGTAGATCCAACCTTGGCCGAAGGGATCGGTATTCAGCAGAGCCGGGTTACCCGAGAGTTCCTCATTCACCTCGGTCACCGTCCCGGAGAGAGGTGAATAGATGTCGCTGGCAGCTTTTACTGATTCAACGACGGCAGCAGTCGCGCCAGCCTTCACCTCGGCACCAACCTTCGGTGGCTCTGCATAGACGATATCTGTCAACTCAGCCTGAGCGTGATCGGTGATGCCGACGGTCACGGTGTCACCCTCGACTCGGATCCATTCGTGGGTTTTGGCGTAGCGGAGATCAGCGGGAACATTCATGGATTCAAAGAATACGGAGGGTTTAGAGGGTGGGTTTCTTGTAAAAAGGAAGTGTCGTTACCGTAGCGGGGTAACGACGTCCACGCACTTCAATTTCCAGAGACGTGCCGGGAGAATGAAGTGCAGGAGGAAGGTAGGCCATGGCGATCCCCTCCCCGAGGCTTGGCGAGAGAGCACCGCTGCAGGTTTCACCCACGGCAATTCCCTCGGCAAGAACAGAATAATGGGAACGGAGGGGAGGTCCGGAGACGGAAAGCTTCAGCGGGGTGAGACGAGAGGGAAGACCGCCAGCGCGCTGCTGCTCCAGGGCCTTACGGCCCGAAAACTCACCCTTCTCGGGATCATCAATACCCGTGAATTTATCAAGGCCCGCCTGAAGTGGTGTACGCTCACGGGAGAGATCGGATCCGTTCAAAGGGTAACCCATCTCGAGCCTTAGTGTATCACGGGAACCGAGTCCGCATGGCTTGACCCCAGCGGAAAGAAGGCTCTCCCAGAGAGCGATGCCAGCTTTCACAGGCACAAAAAGCTCAAATCCATCCTCACCGGTATATCCGGTGCGGGCCACAAGGGATGGGACGGCCCCCTCAGAATCGACAAGCGGAGCAATACCATTCCTCTTCGGGACATCGCATGAAGGAAAGAGTGACCTCAGAACCTTTTCCGAATCTGGCCCCTGGAGGGCAATCGCTGCATAGTCGTTCCCCTGATCCTCAAGAGCAACGGATCCATCAGCAGGAAGATGAGAATGCATCCATTCCAGATCGAGATCACGGCAGGCGCCGTTGATCACCAGAAAGTAGGAGGTCTCTCCCGTGCGGTAGATGATCAGATCATCGATGACGCCTCCCTTCTCATCGAGCATAAGGGTGTACTGACCACGGGTGACGGCGAGTTTGCCAACGCGGTTGGTCAGAAGACTCTCAAGCCAAACCAAAGCGCCGGGACCGGAAACCGTGACCTCTCCCATGTGGGAAATATCGAACATACCGGAGGCGGAGCGCACGGCTTTATGTTCATCCATGATTCCAGAATACTGGACAGGCATGAACCATCCGCCGAACTCGACCATGCGGGCCCCGCAGGCGATATGAGCGGCTTCGAGAGGAGAATGTTTTAGAAGCGTGGGATCACTCATTACGCCTTATCTGTTGTTGTGGAAGGGGAACTCATCGAGCCGTTGGGGCGACGAGCGTTGAAATCCAAGTAGGTGTAGGACTGGAACATCTTCTCGTATTCATCAGCAAGGCGCATCGCCTCGTTAGGTTTGAGACGATCCCCCTTCAGGGCGGCATCAGCTTGGGACTTAATCCTGCGCGCCAGCTCTTTGGTATCCCACTGAGTCAGAGTCAGCACTTGGTCGATGGTATTGCCCGGGAGCACCTCTTCGATGTAGTACCCGGCATCCTCATCCTCATCGAGGAAGACATGCATCTCATTCACCCTACCGAAAAGGTTATGCAGATCACCCATGATGTCCTGATAGGCTCCGGAAAGGAAAATCCCGAGGTAATAAGGCTCGCCGGGACGGACGGTGTGGACAGGAAGAGTCTCCTTCACATCTTGGAAATCGATGAACTTGGCCATCTTGCCGTCGGAATCACAGGTGATGTCGACCAGGGTGCCACTACGCTCAGGAACCTCATTGAGACGGTGGATTGGCATAACCGGAAAGAGCTGACCCAATGCCCAATGATCAAGCAGGGACTGGAACACGGAGAAGTTGCAGAGTAGCTGATCGGCAAGAGCCACCTCGAGTTCCCTCACCTCTTCGGGAACCTGCTTCATCCCGGCGTGCAGCTTTACGATCGCAGCGGCAATCTGCCAGTAGAGGGTGTCGATCTTTGCCTTGGAGCGGAGGTCAAGGAGGCCCAGATCGAACATCGACTGAGCCTGATCCCTGATCTGCTGGGCATCGTGAAGATTTTCCAAGCGACGCTTCTCATTGAGGCCAGCCATGATCTCAAGCATGTCGGAGACCAACTTGGGATCCTCCGGAGAGGCAGAAATCGTACCCGTATGACTCTGCTTCTCGATGGAACCGAAGGCTTCGATGATGAGTACGGAATGAGGAGCCACGATGAATCGTCCGCTCTCACTCACGATGACGGGATGCTCGACCTGCTCTGAGTCGCAGATCTCCATGATGTTGTAGACGATGTCTCGAGTGTACTCGTGGAGTGAGTAGTTTCTGGAACTGTCGAAGCTGGTGCGCGATCCATCGTAGTCGACTCCGAGTCCACCACCCACGTCGAGATAGCCGAGGGCATGGCCCATTTTTTTGAGCTTCGCGTAGAAGCGGGCGGCCTCACGCGTGGCACGACTGATCGTCTGAATGTCAGGGACCTGCGAGCCGACATGGTAATGAAGAAGAACGAGAGCATCGGGCATCCCCTCGGCATGGAGCGTGTCGCTCATCGAGACAAGATCTGCTGTCGAGAGGCCAAACTTAGCATTTTCTCCACCACTGGTGGCCCATTTGCCAGCTCCTTTCGAGAGAAGGCGTACGCGAGCACCGATCATCGGCTTCACTCCCACCTGCTTTGCAACGGCGAGGATCTGATGAAACTCCTCCAACTTCTCGACGACAAGAATGACTTTCTTGCCAAGTTTGATCCCGATGAGTGCGGCTCGGATAAACTCATCGTCCTTGTAACCATTGCCGACCACGAGACTCTCGGGATCTGAATGAACGGCGAGAGCGGCGATCAACTCAGGTTTGCTGCCAGCCTCGATGCCGAAATGATACGGGAGCCCCGCATCCACGATCTCCTCAACGACTTCACAGAGTTGATTAACCTTGATGGGAAAAACCCCGCGATACTTATTCTTGTATCCGCACTCCGTAATAGCTCTCGCAAACGACTCATTGAGCCGACGCACACGATCACGAAGCAGGTCATGACACCGGACCAGCAGAGGAAAACGGAGACCTCGATCCTTCGCCTCCTCGACCAGTTCCATTAGGTCGATTTCCTCCCCTTCCCTGCGGCGAGGAAGCATGACGGCGTGCCCGGCATCATTGATTCGGACGTATCCCTCGGACCATCCCTCCACGTTGTAGAGCGATGAATTCTGGGCAGTGATGGATCCGGCGGAGTCTTGGAACATTGAGGATAAATTGAGGAGTAAAAATTAAAACAAACATGCCCTGTCTTGGCGACATGATGCTTTAGTTTTTTTGCATTGCCGTTTCCCAAGACTATAGCTGTGAATGGGTGCTTGGAAGAATCCCTTCCACAACCAGAATCTCACCATCATGAAACTCCTTCATATCGATGCATTTGCCGGGATTAGTGGCGACATGTCCGTTTCGGCACTCAGAGATCTCGGAGTTCCGGAGGAGATTTTTCACAATGCATTGAAGGCATTACCAATCGATCTGCCACCCTGCCGCTTCGAGCGCAGCGAAAGAAATGGCATCGCAGGTTGGCGCTTTTTGGTAAGTGGACATGACGGCCACGAGGGAGCACCCGCTGATCATCACCATCACGAGCACAGTCATAAGCATCATCATGTGGTACACGACCACCACCATCACGGAGACGGAGCTCACCATGAGCATGATCATAACTATGGCTCTGCTGGTCATCACATCCATGGACGTAATCACGCCGAGATCGTAGCTTTGATCAGTGGCAGTAACCTCGAAGAGAAGGTAAAAACACGCGCCCTTGCCGTTTTCCAGCGGATCGCCATCGCAGAGGGAGCTGTGCACGGAGTCCCCCCAGAAAATGTCGGATTTCACGAGGTCGGGGCGGAGGACTCAATCGCCGATATCGTCTGTGCATGTGCAGGAATTGATTACTTAAAGATCGATAAGATCACATGTGGTCCGTTGATCGAGGGCACCGGGCATATCCACTGCGCCCATGGAACTTTCCCCCTACCAGCACCAGCCACCCTGGCGATTCTCAAGGGGATACCTTTTCGTCAGGTAGATGAACCTTGGGAGCACATCACTCCAACAGGTGCAGCGATCCTGGCAGAGTTTGCCTCGATTTTTGTGCCAATGCCCGAGATGAAGGTGAACGCTATCGGATACGGACTCGGTTCGCGAAACACCCCGAATCGCCCCAATGTTCTCCGTCTGATTCTGGGCAAATCCACAGAATCAGATCATGCAACCTTGGAAGAGGTCGTCGAACTACGCTGCAATCTGGATGACCTCACACCCGAGCATGCCTCCAGTGCACTCGATGCATTGATCACCGCGGGAGCACTCGATGCGACGCTCACGCCGACAGTCATGAAAAAGGGTCGTTCCGGTTGGATCCTGGAGGTTCTTACCGTGGCGGAGAAAGCTGAGAATCTATCCGAACTGATGCTGCGCCAAACAAGCGCCTTCGGTATCCGTCGACACCACATGGAGCGATTGAAACTCGAGCGGCATTTCGAGGAGGCCGAGACACCCTACGGAAATATCCGAGTCAAGGTGGGTACGCTTGGCGGTGAGGTCATTCAGCGTTCACCCGAGTTCTCCTCCTGCGCGGAGGCTGCAGTTCACCATCAAGTGGCCGTCAGACTGGTATATGAAGCCGCTCTGCGCTCCCTAGCCGAAGATTAGAAGAATCGTTACTCCTATTCCTCGTCTTCGGTCGTTCCGCCTTTCCCCCGGACAGGTTTAGCTGCGCAGACGCCACGCTTCTTGGCAGAGGCGATGAAATCGAGAAAGTACTGTGCCTCGGGACCCCATGTTTCCTTTCTCGATTCCTCAAGAGCCTGAGAGATATTCCTGCCACTGTGATAGATCAGGCGGAAGGCCCGCTTGATCTCAAGACGCGTCTCGGAACTCATCCCGGCACGCTTGAGGCCGACAGCATTGATACCGGCCACCATGCTGGTCCCATAAGCAGAGACAAAAGGAGGGATATCCTTCGGGAAGCGCTCCCCTCCCCTAACCATGCAGAGTTTGCCAACACGCAGGAACTGGTGGAAAACCGAACCACCGCCAAGCACTGCCCCATCCTGAACCTCGACATACCCTGCAAGGAGGCAGTTATTGGCAATGATCACCTTGTTGCCGACCGAGCTGTTGTGACCGAGGTGGACCCCCACCATGAGGAAGTTTTTGTCCCCGACGCGGGTGACTGTCCCCTCCTTGGTGCCGCGGTGTAAGGTGACGTATTCGCGGATGATATTGTCATCACCGATGACAACCTCGCTCTTCGTGCCGGGCTTAAAATCGTAATCCTGAGGATCGGCACCGACGATGGCTCCATATCCCACGGTATTTCTGGCACCCATGTGCACATGGCCTGTAATCACAGCGTGAGCCTGAATCCTGCATCCCTCGCCGATCACGGCTCCAGCCTCAATGATTGCTCCTGGACCAACCTCCACATCGGAAGCAAGGACTGCAGCGGGATCAACGAAAGCAGAGGGATGAATCTTGGACATCAGGTTCAGATTATGAGGGATGCAGGATTGAAACAAGCCACTGGGAAGTGGCGCGTAAGACTGCCGAAGGCAGCCCGAAGGGCGCCACCGCTTGCCGGGAGGCAAGTAGCGTCAATTATGATTTATTTATGGATTCAGTACAGCCTTTCAACACCCATTGCCTACATCAGTCCCGCTTCACGGAAACTGAAATATGGGGATTGATCCCCACGTGTCGCTCCGATGATGACGTGATCGACCAGAGGAATTTGAAGAAGTGTCCCGGCTTCCGTGAGACGACGCGTCAGTCGCCGGTCTGCCTCACTAGGCAGGGGATCGCCTGAGGGATGGTTATGGACTACGGCTATGGCATACGCCCCCTTGGCGATGGCGGGACGAAAGATCTCCCTCGGATGGGCGATGCTTTCATTCAGACTTCCTCGAGAGACTTCACGATGTTCCAGAAGACCGTGACGGGTATCCAGCATCAGAACACGAAGCGACTCATAGGGTAGAATTTCCATCTCACGGGCAAGGAGTCGGTGGATCACTCCGGCTCGATCAATTCTTGGGCGTTCTTCCTCAGGCAATGCCATCCGGCGCCCCATTTCAAAAGCAGCCTTGAGTTCCGCAGCCTTGGCTGGCCCCATGCCGGGAAGTGAGGAAAGTTCCTCAACGGAGCATCCAGCTAATCGTCTCAAGCTACCCCACTCAACCAACAAGGATTTGGCCAGAGACATGACGTCCAACCCCACTTTACCCGTGCGTAGGAACAGGGCTAAGAGTTCTGCATCGGTGAGGACAGAGGCCCCATGACTGAAAAGCCGTTCACGCGGCCTTTCGGTCCGGGGAAGGTCCCCAAAGCATGAAGAGATCATGGGGAAAAATACGCCACGAGCAGTAATCCGCAAGGGACACAAAAAAGCTCTCCCCAAGATTTAATTATCGGCTCTTTAGCAGAGAGAATCGAGAACCCCGTGCAAATACTCGGTCATGGAATAAAGCGCCACGGCATGACGGTTCTTCTGAACCTTATCGAGCTCGGCAGCGGCCTCGTTCACCAGAACACGTGCAGCCTGAACGGCGGCGGGGAGAGCTCCCTTTGAGGTGACAAGATCGAGCAATTTCGAGGGGGAGACACCTTCTTCAGCCAGAAGCATGGCATGAAGTTCATCGCGTTCCTTTGGGGAGGAATTTTGCAACAGAAGCAGGACGGGAAGGGTAAACTTCCCGCAGGCGATGTCTGTACCAAGAGTCTTTCCGATCATCTCCTCGTCACCCACTAGGTCGATACAGTCATCAAGAACCTGATAGGCAATACCGATCTTATTGCCGTAATTCTTGAGAGCATTGATCACAGAAGGTGACGCTCCGCTCAAGAATGCTCCAAGTTCGCAGGAGACAGCGAAGAGCGCTCCGGTCTTCATCTGCACCATCCGGTAATACTCCGCCAGAGGAAGATTCAGATCGAAGCGACGCTGGGTCTGTAAGATCTCGCCCGTGCAAACATCAGCCGCAGCATCAGCGATTCTACGAGCAACCTCAGAGTTGGAAAATTTCGTCGAGAGCCTCAAGGCGTGGGCAAAAAGCACATCCCCAACAAGAACCGTGAGGGAATTGCCCCACTTCGCGTTAAGCGTTGGTCGATCACGGCGGCGATCAGCGCCATCCATGATGTCGTCATGAACAAGGCTTGCGATATGGATGAGCTCCACGATGACCGCAAGATCGACATGGTCTGAAACAATTCGTCCTGTAGCTCCACCGGAGAGTAGAGCTAACGCAGGCCTCAACCGTTTGCCGCTACCTCCAACGGCATATTCAAAATAATGCTCCACGCCCGAGTCGACCGCATTGGACTGTTCATGAATCCTCTCCTCGACAGAGTAGAGATCGGGACCAATCAGCTCGATTGCCTCCGCAAAAGCAGCGTTGGATCGGGGGTCAATTTCCTTGGTGGACCATCTTGTGAAATTTTTCACAAGGAGACTTTCGCCGATCTAGCTCGAATCGTCAATGTCGGTTGATCAAGGAAGTTGCTAAGCTCATTTCAGACTCTTGGGACTGGTAGGCCCCGCCCCCAGACGTATAGCCTCCCTGATCATGGGAAACGGGAGGAGGCGACTTCCTCTGACTAGGAACGCCAGCAGTGAATTCGGGATGACCCCGGGCTTATCCTTTTCCAATCCCTGAAGCGCTTCGCGAACAACCTGTTCAGGAGAGGTCGCGAGCGCCGGGTGGGAGCGATCCATGGCACGGATGGTTTCTCCGTTACGGGTAGCCACTTCGAAGAATTCGGTCGGGACAGGTCCCGGACAGAGGGCCGTGACCGAGATTCCTGCTGGCGCGAGCTCCATACGGAGCGCCTCGCTGAAGCTGGTCACATAGGCCTTGGTGGCGGCATAGACGGCCATCTCGGGGAGTGGATAAAAACCTGCCACGGAACTGACATTCAGGATGCCTGAGGGGCTTTGAGAGCGGAGCATCGGCAACAGAAGATGCGTCAGATGAGTCAGTGCCACGATATTCACGTCCAGCACAGGAGCCAGGCGTGACCAGTCGGCATCATCAAAGGTTCCCAAGTCTCCGAGGCCGGCATTATTCACCAAAAGATTCAGCGGGATCTCCTCACGGATGATCACGGCAGCCAGTTGCTCTCGCTCGGAGGATTGCGAGAGATCCGCTGCAATCGTATCAATCCGAAGATCCGAACGGGATGCTTGCAATTCGGCGGCAAGTGCTGTGAGGCGATCAGCACGACGCCCCAGCAGAATCAAGCAGGAGGCAACAGGTGCGAGCTGACGGGCAAACTCGGCACCGAGTCCCGCAGAAGCTCCAGTGATAAGGGCGGTGCAGTTCTTGATCTTAAACCGTGGTTTTCTCATGGCTTCAATGCATCAGGTAGGTCTTTGCGGAAGATCTCACGTATGGGGTGTTCGTCCAAGACATTGGGCTCGATCCCACCCAAATGATTTCCGTCGTAAAGCTGGATTCCAACATAGAAAAACAAGGGAGAAATCGGCGCCTCATCCCGGACAAGGAATTCCTCGGCACGGCGCATAATCGCAAAACGTTTCTTTGGATCGGTATCCGCAGCAGCCCGAGCCGCATCATGGATCATCTGATCGTAGGCGACATTCTTCCATCCCGTACGGTTGTTGCCACTTTCAGAGAGAAAGAGATCGAGAAAGGTGTTCGGATCCGGGTAATCCCCCACCCAGCTGGAGCGGGCGATTCCAAAATCCAGCGACCCGAGGGAGTTCAGGTAGACCTTCCACTCCTGCCTTGCAAGCTGGACAGTAACACCCAGTTGCTCCTTCCACATGGCCTGCAACTCGACAGCCACTCCCTCGTTCAGCTCACCTTCGCTGTAAAGATAACTGGTCAGAGGAAAACCCTTGCCCTCGGGATAACCAGCTTCGGCCAGCAGTCTGCGTGCAGTGTGGACATCCTCGGGAAGACCCTTGGGAGCCTCATACCCCGGAATACCGGGCGGAACGAAACTTAGCGCATCGGACTCGCCAGCCCTTGTAATCTTGGACGTGATCCTTTTGCGACCGACCGCCATGGCGAATGCCTTGCGCACCCGAACATCGGTGAAGGGGCCCTTGGCACAATTAAAGCGAAGGAAAAAGGTTCCAAGGAAAGGCGCGGCGTGGAAGTCGGGACGGATCTTGAGGGCATCCAGCAGCGAAGGGGGAGCCAATCCCTTGTCCATGATCAGATCAGCCTGACGGGCGGCATAGAAGTTGTAGGCGACATTGGCCTGACTGATCGGAAGGACCTCAACTGTGCGCAAGGAGACGTTTTTTGCATCCCAGTACAGGGGGTTCCGCTTAAGGTGGATGGCATCATTGATCCTCCAATCCTCAAGAATGAAGGAGCCGTTCCCGACAAGCTTCCCGGGCTTCACCCAGTCGTCCCCATACTTTGCGATCAAATCGGTGCGTACTGGGTAGAGTGTCGGAAATGCACAGAGATCCAGAAAGTAGGGGGTTGGCTGCCGGAGCGTGACCTCTAGGGTGTGCTCATCGAGGGCCCTCACTCCAACCGAAGAAAAGTCGGGCATCTTGCCCAAGGGACTATTGGCAAACTCCTCGGCACCCTTCACCGAGAAAAGCTGGTAGCTGTAAGCGGAAGCCGTGGCGGGATCCAGTGTCCTCCGCCACGAATCAACGAAGTCGGATGCAGTGATCTGCATTCCATCACTCCATCGGGCATCGTGACGGAGATGGAAGGTGTAGACGCAATGATCGGGTGAAAGCTCCCAGGACGAGGCTACTCCAGGCCCGGCGATGCCATCTCGATCAAAGCGGAGCAATCCCTCAAAGAGTGCATTGACGATGCGACCCTCAGGTTGGCCCGTGATTAGGGCTGGGTCGAGAGTCTCCGGTTCCGCTCCGTTGATAAAGATGAGATCCGACCTCTCGCGATGCGGGGCGCACCCTGTCATCGGGAACAGAGCCAGCGCTAGCAGTGTGATCAGCAAGCGCTTCATGGCGCCGGCACGGCATAGGTGCAGGGCATCCCAGTGGTGAACTCTTGCAGGCTTTGAACGGTTGTCTCCGCGATATTGCGCAGGGCATGCTGGGTAAGGAAGGCCTGATGGCCTGTCACGATGACATTAGGAAAGGTGAGCAACCGGGCAAAGGTGTCGTCGCTGATGATGTCCGAGGAGTGATCCTCAAAGAAGAGGGAAGCCTCCTCCTCGTAGACATCGATCGCCAGGAAGCCGACCTTGCGACTCTTCAGAGCCTCTACGACAGCCGGAGTATCCAGCAGAGCTCCACGACTCGTATTGATGAGAAAGACACCATTCTTCATCATGCCGAGGGCTGACTGATCGATGAGATGGAAGGTCGAAGGCTGAAGGGGGACGTGCAGAGTAAGGATGTCGGAGTACCGGAAAAGCTCCTCACGCGTGTCGACATAGGAGGCCAGCAGGGTCACGGTCTCGTTCGGTTCGTCGTCATAGGCAAGGATCTTGCACCCGAAACCGCTGAGTAGTTTCACAACCTCTGTGCCGATCCTTCCGGTCCCGCAAACACCGACAGTCATGTCGCGTAATTCAAATCCGCAAAGTCCCTCGAGATTGAAATCAGCCCGCCTCACGCGGTTATGCCCTTCATGAATGTGACGTCCAAGGGTCAAGATCAGGCCGATTGTGAATTCCGCAACGGCATTGGGGGAATAGGCGGGCACGTAGGCGAGCGAGATCCCGAACTCACACGCCGCCTCACGGTCGATCTGGTTGAACCCGGCACTTCGCGTGGCAAGGAAGCGCGTTCCTCCGGCGGAGAGTTTTTCGAGAACGACCCGGTTGGCCACATCATTCACAAAGATCAGCACCGCCTCATGTCCGGCAGCCAACACTGCGGTCTGCGCATCAAGACGAGGCTCCAGAAAGTTGAAGTCGATTGAAGTTCCCTGCGCTGCTTTCTCCAGCACGGCGCGCTCATAGCGCTTGGTATTGAAGACGGCAACCTTCACAAGGACTCAGTTCAGTGGGGTTACCTTTTGAGCCCGATTGGATGCACGAATGACGTCGCGGTAATAGTAGGCGGCCGGCTTGAGGATCCTGACCTTGTTGGAGGAATCCATGCTTGAGAGGCCGAACTTCGGTACATAACCGTAGTGCCACTCGTAGTTGTCCGCCAGCGACCAGACAAAATACCCCTTCACATCGTAACCCTCATCCATGGTCTTGCGAACCTGCGCAATGTGGTCGTGGAGATAGGAGAGGCGCTTCTTTTCATCCGTGGTGGCAACCCCGTTTTCCGTGATCATCATCGGCTTGTCGTAGCGCTTGCCGACGTAGCGGATCTGCTTGCCGAGGGCGGCGGGGTCGATTCTCCATCCCATCATCGTGTAGTGATGACCATGACGCGCTCCCTCAGAAAGGAGACTAAGCGGGCCGGCCATCTGGCTGTAGTAGTAGTTGAATCCGATGATGTCGCAGACGTCATAGATGCGGTCCAAATGATCGAAATTGGCATGCATCACCGTGTTGTAGAGGAGGCCTCCGGGATCAAGCGGCGCGTGCTCCCACCAGGGAAGTGCCTCGACGCTGAGCACCTTGGCCGAAGGTTTCACCTCCTTGATCCGGGCGGCGGCATCACGAAACATGTCGGCACTGGCGATTGTCGCGGCTTGATACCCCTTGAAATCAAAGGTATGGCAGGGAGGCCAGAGACCGATGATGTAGGCGGTAAGGACCTGTCCATTGGGCTCATTCTCAGGGGCATAGAAAGTTGTGAAGGGAGCGGTCGCTCGGACCATCTTCTTGACGTAAAGATTCCAACGTTCGCGGGCAAGCGGGTGAAGCCAGTTGGTCTTTTCGCTGTCCTTGGTATCGGTCAACCACGCGGGGAAGGTGAAGTGCCAGAGCGTGACCACGGGCTCTATTCCCGCCTCCTTGAGTTTGCGGCACATCTGGACATATCCTCGGACTGCCCGTTCGTTATATTGACCCGGATGGGGCTCGACGCGGGCCCATTCTATGCTGAATCGGTAGTGGGTCACCCCGATCTTTTTGAGAGCGGCAAGATCCTTGTCAAAATCACTCCAGGAATAAAGTGCATCCCCGACTACAGGAGCCTTTTTATGCTGCACCAGCAGATCCCAGTCGCGGACATAGTAGTTAGGATCTCCGGGTTGCACCGCTTTGTTTTCATACTGGAGGCTGCTGGTGGAGATCCCCCAGGCGAAGGGGGCATAGCCCGTGAGCTTTTCCGCCTGATGGCGTGGAGCCTTGTCCAGAGCGCCCAGGGGATGAATGGCGCACCCCCCGAGGAGCAGGAGCGGAAATACCGCCGCGATCATGGGAAAGCTCTTCATGGCTGAGGTGTGGGTGAAGGTTTTTTCTTCATAAATGACGGAACAAGAAGTTCCAGATCTCCCACTCTGTTGCGGTAAAACCCACGCAGATCGGGGATGGCGCTATTCCAATTCATGCGGGTGGCAGCTAGGAACTGATCATTCGACATGATTCGGTCCAAACGGAGTCTCCCAAAGTGATTATTCACCTCATCAAAGGGGAGTGTAACTTTTCGATACACTGCGTCGGGAATTCGTGCCTTCTCGAGGCGCGAAGGATCATAAATCGCGATCCACCAACCTCCGTAGGCGTCGGGTGCATCTGGCGGCGTGACCTTAAAAATAAAGTTTTTTACTCGAATCTGGCCTCCCTTTTCATGCAGGGAGTAGAGGGCCCCAACCTCTTTTCTGTTGGTAAGAATGCCCGCAAGGTAAGCACGGATGATTTTCTTGAACTGGGTGATCTTTTCCCCTCGTTCGTAAATACCGAACTCAATGCAGACTGGGTGATTAGGATCGCCGTAGACATTCATCTCCGTCCGTTCGTTGATCTTGAAGGAGAGATAGGGAATATCCTTGAGATAACCATTGTCGATGGTTGTTGCAGGAATCTGCCTGAAGGATTTGATGCTGTCATCAGTACGCAGGTCCTGAACGATCATCCGCCACGGGGGAAGCGTTCCAGGATCAACGATGTCGGCAAAATAGACTCCCAAATCAGGCTCGTCATCGATGCGACGGATACCACTCTTGGGGATCTCCACTTCCCCCATTTTTTGCTGCAAGGTCACCTTCTGCGCATCATTCCTGAGGATCAGGCCGTGAAGAACCTTTCCATCATTCATGAAAATGGTATCCGGCATGAGGCGTTTAGCATCCATATCCATTTCCGATCGCCCTGAAGAGACCAGCAGCAGAAGAAAAATACAAAGAAGGAAAGAATGCTTCATGAAGGATTGCCTTCCCTGTTAGTTACTAGGCCTTAATCAATGCATCAAGCAACCATCCGCAGCCTCCTCCTGGGAACGCTTCTCCCATCCATCCTGCTCCTCCCTGGATGCATCATGGCACCGCGCCATTACACGCCTCCCGCAAGTGCCGTGGTAACAAAAAAATTACCCAAGGAACCCTTCTGGTGGGGCACTTCCACAGCTCCGTTCCAGAACGAGGATAAGGGATACGTTCCGGGATCGAAATGGTATTTCAAGACCGACTGGGACCGTTTTGCAGAAGAGGGAAGAGCTCCCGTCCGAGGGGACACTGCCGTCTTCTCCTGGAGCCAGTTCGACAAGGATTTGGCTGCCGTCAAATTTCTGGGAGTGAATCATTTCCGCTTCGGGGTTGATTGGGCGCGCGTGGAACCCCGTCGGGGTGAGATCAATGAAGCGGCTCTGGCACGCTATGCTGAGATGGCCCATAAATGCAGGGAGGCTGGGATTGAGCCAATCATCACGCTCTGGCATTTCACCTTTCCCGATTGGATCTATTCCAAGGATAAGTCTAGGGCCAATTTCCTCAATCCAGACATCCGCTCAGCCTGGCAGGCTCATGTGCGCCGTGTAGTGAGGGCTACCAAGTCCGATGTGCGCATCTATGTTCCGCAGAATGAGCCGAACGGAGCCCTTCAGCTTGGATGGATCGGAGCCCACTGGCCGCCGGGACTACTGGTCCACCCAGGTTCTTACAAGAGGGCGATGCAGGTTTCGGCAGAGATGTTCCGTGATGCAGCAGCCATCGTCAGGGAGGAACGACCTGATGCGTTGGTGATGGGAATCTACTCGCTGCCCTACTGGAGGAAGGCGACCTATGCCGATCCGACCCGTTCCGTCTATCACCTAATGCTGCATCAGAACTACGACCACCTCGATATGGTAGCCGACACCTGTGATCTGATCGGCGTCAACTATTACTACGCCCAGCAGTGCAGTCTCCTGCGCTTTCTCTTCCGTCCCGTCGGAGAGCATAACTCCCAATACACGCAGCTCGGTTGGGAGATCGCACCGACTGGTCTCTATCATGTGCTCCGACAGATTTGGAGTCGCTATCACAAGCCAATCGTGATCTCGGAAAACGGCATCGGTACCCAGAGCGGACAGAAGTCGATCCGCTATTTCCGCGAGCATATCGCCCAAATGCGACGTGCCATGAACGAGGGCGTGGATGTGCGTGGCTACTTCCCATGGACCTTGGTCGACAACTATGAGTGGACCGAGGGTTGGACGCCAAAATTCGGACTCTTCTCCTTTGATCCAACCACGCATGATCGTATCCCTTCCCCTTCCGCTTTTTGGTATAAAAATTTCATCAAAGCGTATCCGGAGCCATGAAAAAGAGGTTTCTAGGCTGAAGACTGAAGGCTTTTAGAGAGACAGAGAAAACCGATGAGCGATTTAGACCCTAAAGTTAAAATCTCATGCATCGTTGATGAAACCATCCGAGGAAGGCGTTCTGTGCGGGCCTTCCTACCGACGCCTGTGCCGAATCAGACCATTCTGGAGATCCTGGATGTTGCGGCTCGAGCCCCCTCCGGAACGAATACCCAACCGTGGCAGACCATCGTCGTCACGGGTGAGAAAAAGGAAGCTCTCTCCAAGGAGCTCGTCGAAACAGCACTCGATCCCGTCCGAGATGCGGAGCACACACAGGAATACTCCTACTACCCGGACAAATGGGTGCCTCCCTACATCGATCGGCGCCGTAAGGTTGGCTACGATCTCTACGGACTTCTGGGCATCACCAAGGGAGAGCGTGAACGGATGGAACTGCAATTTGCTCGTAACTACACTTTCTTCGATGCGCCGGTCGGACTCTTCTTCACCATCGATCGGATCATGGGCCAGGGGAGCTGGCTAGACTACGGCATGTTTCTTCAGAATGTCATGATCGCCGCGCAGGCCCGAGGGCTTGATACCTGTCCCCAAGCTGCTTTCTGCAAATACCACAGAATCATCGCCCGGCACCTGAAAATCTCGGACCAGCAGATGCTCGTCTGCGGGATGGCGCTTGGTTACGAAGATTCCTCAAAAATCGAGAATACCCTTCGTACAGAAAGGGATCCTGCGACTTCATTCACGAGGTTTGTGGAGTAAGCCCCTAACAGGGCGAGTCAATCAGCCTATTTCGTGGGAGCCGGAGCGTCCCCGGGAGGCGCAAAGAGTGAGGCGACTGCCAACGGCATCCAGCCGCTCCGCCAATCATGGCTCATGGTGCGATCCCAGATCTCGATATGTGGAACCGATTTGTCGCGTAGTAATCCCAACAGCTGATCGACACCAACTCTCGGACCAGGACCGCCGCCCAGCACAGTGATTCTCGAAGGACCATTAGCAAACTCGCCCGCACGTTTGGCTATCAGCAACTGGGGATCGTACAGGTCGTAGTTAGCTCTTGTTCCGTAACATTCCTTGAACCCCCAAGTATTCCACTGGAGATCATTCGGCTGCCCATACCAGCTCTCAAAAACTGCCACCGAGCGGAATTTGTCAGGGTTGTTGAAGAAAAGAGCAAGGGCTCCCAAGGACGATTTACTGAAACCGATCAAATAATTTGGTGAGGATTGTGAGGGTGATGGCGCACTATAGAAATCTAACACCGGATAATGGCTTTCGATAAAAGGCATCACCGCCTTGGTGATATGGTCGTTCTGCCGAAAGAGTGGATTCTCGGGGTTATTTCCATACCAAGGGAGCGTAGTGAAAGAAGGGGTCACAAAGATCGCCTGGTATTTATCGGCAAGCCTACACCTGATCGCTTCAGTCAAGGGATGCCCCCAGTTTCCCATGGTACCCGCATTGACGGGGAGGCAGTACACCACTGGGTATTTGCGGTTTGGATCAAGATGGGGCGGTAGCAGCACCTCGACCTTGTTCGTGCCCTGCTGGTAGGGACTGACAATCGACCACGACTCGACGCCCGGAGTCTCGCCATCATGATCTCGGGTGACAGTTACTCCTTCTGGTAATAAAGAGGAACCCCGCATCAACGAACACAGGCTAAGAATGATTAAGGCCGCTCGGATCATCATGGCTCGAATGTTACAAAAACTGACGCGGGAATCATTCAAATGCAATCCAATCAACTCTGATGAAACATGCACTTCCCTTTAGGCTGAGGTGTAGCAATGATTTTTACTTTAGCAATCGATCAAAACATCGATCACAATATCCCTGCAAACAGCTAAAATCAGTTATGAAACAGCCCCGCATTTTCAAACAAGAAAGCACGATTCTTTTTATTGGAGACTCCATCACAGATGGAGATCGCAGCAGGACAGGCGATGTGAACCACTCACTCGGGGACACCTATGTCCGTCTGATTGCCGCGCGTTATGGTTATGATCACCCGCAGGATTCCGTCAATTTTATCAATCGCGGAATCAATGGTCACAGGATCACCGATTTAGCACCCCGTTGGGAGGAGGATTGCATCTCACATCGCCCCGATCTTCTCACTATTTTCGTGGGCGTGAATGATGCCGCCAGTGTCGTGGAACTTACCATCCCGCCTCCACCCCGGACCGATGGGCGCCCTCCCAAGAGCTTGGTGACCCTCGAACTCTTCCGTGAAACCTTTGACTTTCTTCTCTCTCTAACCAGAAAAGAGCTTCCGGATACCAAAATCATCCTCTGCACTCCTTTTGTTCTACCCGAGGACAAGATCGGCAAAGATTGGGACCTCTGGAGTTCCGAAGTCGGGAACTTTGCCTCGGCAGTCGTTGATCTTGCGGAAAAGCACGGAACTTACGTGATCGAATGGCAACCACTTTTTGATGCTGCACTTAACATAGCACCCGCCTCATTCTGGATACCGGACGGAGTTCACCCTTCCGCGGCAGGTCACCAACTCATGGCAGACGAGTGGATCAACGTGGCTGCGAATGCCGTGAAGGACGATTGACCGAGGTATCCGCGCCCTCTAGACTTAACGTTTACCGTGCATCACCCCCAACCAATGATATTTCCCCGCCTGTCCTTTTCACTCCCGGCATTCCTACTGCTCCTCCTGCACGCATACCCCCTCCAGGCGTCGGATGTTTTGGATAAAGCGGACACACAGGTCAGGATCGAACAATCTGCCCTCCCCTCTCCTCCCTCGGAGATCGCCTCTCGCAACGGGATCGAGGGAGGAACTTCCGGTGGAGTCCTTCTCGAGTTGGGTGGAATTGGTAAAGAAGGCACGTGCGTGCCAGAGGCTTATGTGCTTCCGATGGGAGAGAAGGGCTCATCTTGGAAAAAGATTCCCTTTCCCGGTGGAAGAGCTTGGGGAGCGACAGCACAGCATGGCAACGATCTGATCGTGGCTGGTGGCCTCGTTGACGGAGTCCCCTCTTCCCGCGTGACCGCAGTTAGCTGGAACGGCACCCATCTGGAAAGCAGGGAACTCCCACCGTTACCGTTCCCTGTCGTCGGGGCCGGTGCAGCAATCGTCAGCGAGAAACTTCATGTTGTCGGGGGAACCTCTTCGCTCTCCTCACCGCAAGCACGCCGCGACGTACTCACATTGGATCTCTCCAATGAGAAAGCCGCATGGAACCGGCTTCCTGATCTTCCGGGTTCTGGAACGATTCTTCCCTTGGTGACAGCTCAGTATGATTTACTTGAGGTAATCGGGGGGCGCTCATCCGACGGAGGCGGTGGTTTCGTTGCAACCAAGGATGTTCTCCTTTACCGTAGTAAGCCTGCTGAAGGAACGACTCTCACGGGATGGGCTCATGGTGCCGAACTGCCGATTGCACTTGCCGCCGGTAAAGCCGCCCCCTCGGGACAGGCTCACACATTCGTCTTTGGAGCCGATACAACACCCAGCGTGCTGGACCCACTCGTCCTGAACCAAGAAAATGAGTCCCCCACCCTGCTCTTTCACGTGGTCACCGATGCCTGGGTAAAAGCCGGAACACCACTGAAAGTCCTCAATCCCTCCCTGGTAAAGTCATCGGATGGATCGCTTCTTCTCTTTGGAGGAAAAGGTAATTCTAGCATTCTTCAGGTGAGCACGCCCCGGACGGCCCGTAACCTGAACTGGGCCGATTATCTGATGATTCTCTTCTACTTCTGCTTCATCGGTTACATTGGTTACTACTTCCGGAATCAGAAATCTGCAGCGGAATACTCCCTCGGTAACCGTCAGACTCCCTGGTGGGCCGCCGGTATCAGTATGTTCGCCACCGCTGCCAGTGCAATCAGCTTCATGGCGGTTCCGGCACTGGCCTTTGCCTCCAACCTTGTCTGGCTTTTTCCCCTGATCGTTTTTATTCCTGTGTACTTCTTCCAGTCACGGATCACCTATCCGATCCTCCGAAGGTTGGAGATTACCTCCACCTTCGAGTACCTAGAACGACGCTTCAATCTTTCACTCCGCCTGATTGCCAGTTTTCTGCAGATCATCTTTCAGACCTTCGGCAGATCAAGCATTGTCCTCGTGCTCCCTTCGATTGCAATCTCAGCAACCACAGGCCTAGATGTCCGCTGGAGCGTCGTAATCATGGGTGTCCTGACGACCATCTACACGAGCGTCGGAGGATTCGAAGCCGTGACTTGGACTCTGGTTTTCCAAGGTGTGCT
>CAIKYN010000226.1 GCA_903831635.1 uncultured Spartobacteria bacterium | reverse complement strand
CTGCAGGTTAAAGCCAAAAAACATGGTGGATTTAACATGTATCAGGAGCTGTGCTATATTAATTACTTTATTGCAAATGATACTTACAAGGTGAACTGGGGATCCCGCTACTTTGCCGAGATTGTGAATCCGATTCCACGAATCATCTGGCCCGGAAAGCCAATGATCGGGATTGATTACGCCATCGCCCGAGGGATGGCTTATGGTACGCTTGATTCAAAATCCGGAGGGGTTGCAGCTTCGATCTCCACCGGGATGATTGGTCAAGGAGTGGTGAATTTCGGCGGCTTTCTTGGTCCGATTGCCTCAGCGTTCCTCATGGCTGTCTGGATCGCCGTGCTGGCCAGGCAGGATCTTATGGGAAACGATCTTGGCCACCTCCTGCTCTATGCCATTGGACTAGTACTAACCTATAACATGGGTCGAGATATCACTCTGCTGATTCTCTATCCCTTTGTCTTTGGCCTGATCCTACTGAACTTCGTCAATAAACGAAAAACTGAAACAGCTCTCTCTGCTTCATGAGATTGGATCACTACGATAATTCGTATTTCAGTCGGGGCGCTTCTAAATTCAAGGAGGCTCTCTGGTGGGTGGTGCGGTCGTTTCTTTTCGCTCCGTGGTTTCCGATACCATCATTTGTCAAGGTAGCCGCGCTCCGTTCCTTCGGTGCCAAGGTTGGGCGGGGTGTGGTGATTCGTTCCCGGGTGAATATCACCTTTCCCTGGAAGGTAACGATAGGCGATCATGTCTGGATCGGTGACGAGGTGCTGATCCTGAGTCTCGATCACGTCACGATCGCTTCTCATGTCTGTATTTCGCAGAGAGCATTTCTCTGCACGGGATCACATCGCTTCAAGAGTGAGAATTTCGATCTGGTGACAAAGCCGATTGTCATTGGTGAGGGATGCTGGATTGCCTCCAATGTTTTCATTGGAGCCGGAGTTACTCTCGGTAAGGGAACGCTCTGCTCAGCCGGGGCTGTTGTCTTGAAAAGTGCGGGCCCCGATCAGTTGCTGGTCGGCAACCCTGCAGTCCCAACAAGCAGCTGATGAAAAAGCTCTTTTTCCTTGCGGCGTTGGCACTCGTGGCCTGCGCCTTTTTTATTATTCGGGGGGCTGGATTCACTCACTTCTGGAAAGAGTATTTGGTTGTTTCCGTGCCCATGAAGCGTGCCGATGCACTGATTGTCCTAGGAGGGGAGCCTCTGGCTCGTCCCCAGGAGGCTGCCCGTCTCTATAAGCTGGGAGTGGCATCCAAGGTCTTTGTAACAGGGATTGGTGACGCCAGTACGATCCGCAAGGTACTCTTGGGGGCTGGCGTTCCTGCAACGGCAATCACTGTTGAGTCCAATGCAAGAACCACCCATGCCAATGCAGTGCTGTTAAAGCCATTGATTGAGGCTGCCAAGGTACATTCGGTACTAATCGTCACCTCCCCCTTTCATACTAGACGTGCACTAGCCACCTTCCGAAAGGTGATGCCGGAGATCACCTTCGGCGTCACGGATGCCTCGATCGGATGGTGGGGAAGGCCCGAGGGGCGGGGAGATGTAAACCGCTTTGCGGCTCTCGAATTTTTGAAGACTGCCGAGTATTGGATACTTTACGGCGTATCCCCGCTTTTGCTCCAAGAACCAAATACGCGAAACAGGTGATTTCAAAGACTTGCGGATGAATATCTGAATGACTGATTTCGCCCTGAGACCAGTTTTTCTTCATACTTTAGCATTCATGCTTCAGCCTTTTTAGATGCCCTCTATCCTCTTCATCAATCGAGTCTATCCTCCGGATTCAGGAGCGACCGGTCGGGTGCTGGAGCATGCGGCCCGTTCCTTTGTAAAATCTGGATGGGAAGTCACCGTGCTTGCCACTGCCGCTTCGAGAGAGGTTACCGGGGAGATCGTGCAAGATGGTGTTCGAATCGTTCGTGTGGGAATTCTCTTTTCCAAAAAGAACCTTATTGCTCGGGCACTTGGCTACGCCCTGATGATTCCAGGTCTTCTTTTGAAAGCGCTCAGTCTGCCGCGCCATGATGTGGTGGTGACGAAGACAGATCCGCCCATGCTAGCTGTCATTGGCCCCATCATCAAAGGG
>CAIKYN010000225.1 GCA_903831635.1 uncultured Spartobacteria bacterium | reverse complement strand
CTTCCTGCCATTGTCGTGGATTTCGGAACGGCGGTGACTTTCGATGTCATCGATGCCAAGGGAAGCTATCTTGGCGGAATTATTGCCCCGGGGCTCCCCATCGCCGCCAAGGCACTCCACGAGAGGACGGCCCTTCTACCCCTTACCAAGATCCAAAAGATTTCCTCCAGCGTCGGAAAAAGCACGGAGGAGGCTATCCGGATCGGTCTCCTGCTTGGCGCTGTCGGCCTCGTGCGGGAGGCCGTGGCACGGATCACCAGGGAAAACTTCAAAGGAAAGAAGCCCTATGTCATCGCCACGGGAGGCGATGCGGAACTGGTGGCCCGACTCTCCCTTCAGAAAGGGGAGGCCAAGCGATCTGCTCTCATTGATCTGGTCGATCCGCTGCTGACCCTTCGGGGATTGCTTGAAATTGCGGAAAAAAACCATTGAAACACGGCTTTTTTAGAAGGGGTCTTTTCACTTGCCCTCTTGCCCGTCTTGACCGCCAGTCATAACCTTTTGGGATGGCCCAGACCCCTTTCGTCCACCTCCACGTTCATAGCGAGTACTCGCTATTGGACGGTGCGATCCGGATGGATCAACTCGTCAAGAAGGCCGCTGAATTAGGCATGCCGGCCATTGCGCTGACAGATCATGGAAATCTTTTCGGAACGGTCGAGTTCTACCAGGCGGCCGAGAAGGCCAAGGTGAAGCCGATCATCGGCTGCGAGATCTATGTCGCCCCCGGATCGATGCACGAGAAGAAGACAAGCAACGGGGGCAAGGATGCGGCGTTCCACATGACCCTTCTTGCTTCCAACGACGCTGGCTACCGGAACCTGGTGAAGCTGAGCACGGCCGCCCATCTGGACGGCTTCTACTACAAGCCCCGCATCGATCGTGAACTCTTGGCAAAGCATAGCGAGGGACTCATCGCCCTCAGCGGTTGCCTCAAAGGGGAGGTCAACATGGCCCTGAGCGAGGGACAGAACGCCAAGGCACTCGAGACGGCAGCCACCTACAGGGATCTTTTCGGAAAGGAGAATTTCTTCATTGAGCTCGCCGATCACGGCATCGAGCAGCAGCGGCGTAATCGAGGCGGACTGATCGATATCGCCCGTGACCTCGACCTTGGCCTGGTTGCCACCAACGACGTCCATTTCCTCGAGCGCTCCCATCATGAGGCCCACGACGTGATGATCTGTATCGGAACCGGAGCGATGATTCATGACGAGAAGAGGATGCGCTATGTCCCCGAACTCTATTTCAAAAGCGGAGAGGAAATGGCGGCTCTTTTCGCCGATCAGCCCACTGCGATCACCAACACACTCGCCATCGCGGAGCGGTGCAACGCGACGCTAGAATTTGGAAAGTCGAAGTACCCCGACTACCTCCCTCCCGAGGGAAAGACACGCGAGGGCTATCTGCGCGAACTCTGCGAAGAGGGTCTGCGTAAGCGCTACGGTGAGCGTGCGATAGAGGATCAGACCATCAGCGAACGCTTTGAGTTCGAGCTCTCGGTCCTCTACAAGACCGGATTCACCAGCTACTTCCTCATCGTCTGGGACTTCATCAACTATGCTAAAAGCCAGGGAATCCCGGTTGGTCCGGGCCGTGGATCGGCAGCAGGCTCACTGATCGCCTACGTTCTCGGGATTACTGATCTCGATCCTCTGCGGTACGGACTGCTCTTTGAGCGCTTCCTGAATCCCGACCGTATCAGCCCCCCGGATATTGATGTCGACTTCTGCCAGAACAGACGTGGCGAGGTCATCGAGTATGTCCGTAAGAAATACGGAACCATGGCCGTCTCCCAGATCATCACCTTCGGCACTCTGG
>CAIKYN010000224.1 GCA_903831635.1 uncultured Spartobacteria bacterium | reverse complement strand
CACCGAATTTCCCACACCTTTTCAGAAGAAGACCTGCTGGGCGGCTCTAACCGCAGTAGCGGCCTTGGCATTCGTCGCGGTCATCCTTATCGCGGGCTGGAGCATTGTTTCGGCATGCGGCTACCTGAAGCCAGTGCTGACTCCGATCGCCATCGCGGCTGTGCTTGCCTACTTGCTTACACCGGTCGTGGGCCTGCTCTGCAAATGGAGAATTCCGCGTACCTGGGCCGTGGTCATTGTCTTTGTTCTCTTTTCGGCAGGTCTGGCGCTCATCGGTATCACGGTTGCTCCCTCGCTCGAACATCAGGGAAGTATCTTTGCAAGCCGTATCCCCGCCTACAGTCAGAGCATTGCTTCGCTGGCCAAGCAATCTGCCACCGAACTCCAGAGGCTGGCTGCCCTGAGGGCTTCCTCACCGATGCACGGCTCCCCGCTGGCGGACTTGACCCCCGAGAGCATCAAGCTGTACGGGATCGAACTCGCGAGCAATGGGATCTCTTGGATTCAGGAAAAACTCCCCACCATCGCCTCAGCCACGGGAACCTTTCTCCAAAAAAGCATCGGAGGTGTCTTTGGTGTCCTAGGGTTTCTTCTGAGTCTCATTTTAGTCCCAGTGTTTCTCTTCTTCTTCCTGCTCGAGTCGCCGGAGATCGGCACCAACTGGAGTCGCTATCTTCCGCTCAGAGCCTCGCCCCTTAAGGAGGAGATCGTCTCACTCTTCAATGAGATCAATGACTACCTGATTCACTTCTTCCGTGGGCAGTTGCTGGTCAGTCTCATTGACGGTGCCATCGTCGGTACGGCTCTATTCCTGGTTGTTCGTCTCGACTTTTCTTTCCTGATCGGGCTCATGGTCGGGATCCTCTGCCTGATTCCCTACCTCGGCATGGTTCTCTGCTTGGTTCCGGCGCTCTTAATTGCCTTGGCCCAATACGGGGACCTGTGGCATCCGACCCTTGTCCTGATTGTCTTTTTAGTGGCCCACAATCTCGACGGGATTTTCATCTCTCCGAAAGTCATCGGTGAATCCGTGGGTCTTCATCCCATGACCGTGATCATCTCGGTCTTTGCCTGGACGATCGTCCTCGGAGGACTTCTGGGTGCGCTCCTTGCCGTACCGCTCACCGCAACACTCAAGGTGCTCCTGCGTCGCTATTTCTGGGACCGACCACCAGCTCAACCGGTCCAGCAATCCCTCAATATCAAGGAAACGGTCGAGAAGACGTTTGAGAAAAAGACCTCAACCGTGACCGTGGAATTGCCACTCTAATTGATCAGGTTCACTCGGGAAGGGGCGGAGGGATTTCCGCGACGCTTCGGACCAGTCCCAGCTTTTTGTAGAAAAGGCAGATCATAAACCCCGCAATCCCTCCTCCAAGGTGCGCGAGATGTCCGATCTGGCGCTCGATTCCCAACAACCAAAAGAAGAGGGATCCGAGGATGACAAGCCATCCCAAGGTGGAGGCTTTCATTTTCATGGGGATTACGAAAAAGATGAGCGCGGTGATCTGAAGATTTGGAAAGAGAGTTCCGAAACCGACCAAGAGGGCACAGACCGATCCGGAAGCCCCCACCAGATCGACGCTGCCGGGCGTTGCGAGCGTCTGGAGAATCCCACCGAACACAGCCCCTCCGAGATAGAGCAGTAGGTAGCGGAGTGGACCAAGCAACTCCTCAAGAAGTGGACCGGTGAACCAGAGCGCAACCATATTCACGACAAGGTGCAATAGGTTAGCGTGAAGAAAGGCATGCGTGACCAACAGCCACCATCCCCCTTCCGCCAGTCCCTCGCGATTCAGCGCCAGATAAGGAAAGAGCGAGCAATCAAAGAAGAGTCGAAAAAGCTCCTCCGAAAGAAAGAGCGTCAGATTGATCCCAAAGAGAATCGCGGTGACCGGAGAGAGACGCAGGCGTTCCATCGTCTCGGAAGGAGCAATCAGCGCGTCGTTGCTGCCGGCGCCAGAACGGGAAGCGCCGCCGGGCGGAGGGAAAAGGTCAACGGGAGATACCCGACCATTTCGCCATCGAGTTCATACGGGACCGGCTCTTCTGACGAAAGTTCTAGGGAGGAGGTCTGGAAATACTCAACGTCTTTTAGTTCCGTATGCTGTCCCATCAGAATGGCATGCATGTAGCGGAGCAGATCCCAAGGACTCTGGCTCTGGAAAACGATGACATCCAGCAGGCCATCCATCGGCGATCCCTGTCGGAACATCGTGAACGGGCCACCATAGAAACGACCATTCCCCAGCAAGACGAACGATCCTGATCGCAACGCTCCGTCATGACTTTTGAGCGTGATCGGAGGTGGCTTTTGCCCAGCCACCTGAGCAAGTGAGAGAAGGTAGCTCAGAGGACCTAGGGCCTTCTTTGATTCCCTCGTGGTTCTCCTAACCACCTCCGCATCGAGTCCCACTCCGGCCAACTGGACAAAACAGCGTTCGATACCCTGGGAAAAGCAGATGGGAAGGTCGAGATGGCGAACCTCCCCGCTCTTGATGATCTCCCAGGCCTTGTGAAGAGCATTCATCGGAATCCCAAGTTCGACGGCAAAGACATTCATGGTACCGACGGGGAGAATGCCCAGTGTCACATCCTTGCCGCCTGCTTCCATAATGCCGTTCATCACTTCATTGATGGTGCCATCTCCTCCTGCGGCGACAATCGTCGAGAAACCTTCCGCCACCGCACTCTTCGCGATCTGTTCGGCATCACCCGGCATGGTGCTCAGGCGCATTTCCACATCCCCGGAAATTTCACGGATTCGTTCGGGGAGACGCCCT
>CAIKYN010000223.1 GCA_903831635.1 uncultured Spartobacteria bacterium | reverse complement strand
GGCAGAATTAACTGCCTGCCGTATCCAATAGCAACTCTCTCGAATTCATGGCAGAGCGCTTCTTCATAAGAGGATTCCAAGAGTCCGGGGCCCAGCTCACGATGAACTTCAATCGCACATCCAATAATTTGACGAGTTAAGTGATCTTCCGATGAATCGCTCATTGGGAAAAATGCCATGCCTCAAGCCTTCTCGCCACTAATGCTTGAATAATATTTCACCACCGAGGACTTGCGGAGGGAACAGCCGAGGGTCTGAGGAGATGTAATACTGGAAAAGGGTATCGATGGCATCATGCGGTGCGAAGCGACCGCAGTCAGACCAATCAGACAGATATCTCTGCAAGCTGGCTTACGAGAGCATCTTCTTGATTGCTCCCGCTTCATCTCCTGAAGCTGATGCCAGACGACTCGTTCGAGGCCTGTACCCTTCCCCCGTTGTCCCAAACTCGGATTCCTCTCGGATGCCTCTCTGTGGTGCAAATTCCCTATCTCAATCCTCTTACCGTATGGACATGGATGGCAATCAACTGAGTGGGTTAACCCACTTGAGTCCAGGAAATCGCGTGAAATCAGCATCAGTGCTGCAGAGAATGTAGCCGCGCTCGATAGCCAAGGCAGCCAAGTGAGCATCGGTGGTAAGATTCCCCGCTGTGCCGAGATGCTCGAGGGAGGCACTGAGTCGTTGGAAGTGACCTTCGGCAGGAACGGGGATGTGAAAATGTGGCAGGGTGAGCCACTCGGCAATCCTGGAAGTGGACTCTGCAGGTGGCATTGGGTGGGCCAAAATCCCCCGATGTGTCGTGATCCTGATAAAGCCAAGAATGACCACCCAAGCTAGGCCAACCCCTTCACTCCCGGACAGTACCCTATCCCACCATACTCTGACCCGATCATGAACGGGAGAGTCGGCATTGTGAGCGTGTACCAGTACGTTGATATCAGGCAGGATCATGGCTGCTCTGCAGCGCGGTAGGAGTGGACGAAGGCTTCGGACTCCAGTTCGTCAGCGAATTGGTTCAGCTTGTCCAGGTCAATTCCAGGCTTGAAGCCAAAGTGATGGGGTCTTGTCCGGATCGTATGGGGAGATGTAGGGAGTGCCTGCTCGGAGGCTAGGCCGCGGCGAAGAATGGAGTTTACTACTTGCTTGAAGGTGATCCCCTTACGGATGCGCTCACGCTCTAAAATGGCTGCCAAGTCATCATCAATGGTTAACGTGGTACGCATTCCGAATAGATACATTGATGCAAAAGTAAATGATGTCAAGACATCATTATTAAGTGGCGATCGAACGAAAAGGATGAAAGGAAATGAGACTTACGCGCATCCGAAACAAACCAGCGACTGGCGGGAGTTGATAGAACTGCATAGCAGCACCGAGAGGGCGAGCGGCTTGCAAAAAGTACGCGATCCAATGCGATGCAACGTCCGGGGCTGCAAACGCAAAGAGGCAGAGAAAGTGATCTTAATGATGTTCATCACCGGGGACTTGCAGAGGGAATAGCCGAGGATCTAGGAGGGGTTTAAAAAGTTACAAAGGTGAAACGTTACAATGTGGATCCAGTGCGACTGAGTAGAGGGGTTAAAACGTTACAAGGGTGAAATGTTAAAAGGTGCATCCAAGCGGAGATTTGAACCACCGAGGAGTAACAGAGATAAAAGCCGAGGGCCTGAGGAGATGAAGTACTGGAAGAAATTGGTATGGGGTCGATCCGCGCAGCTGATCGTGCAGTGATTGAGTCGATGCTCTAGCAAGTCAGCTTGCAGAGGCATCCATCAATCACGCTCATCAACGGATTCTTTAATCCGTCAATCCCATACCAATGATTGAAACATGCATTAGTTTCCCGTCTCTTTCTCTATCTCGGATCCCCCTTGGCTGTTCTCTCTGTGATTCAATCAAAAAAACTTTGAAAAAAAGGAATTTGAAGAAGCTGATGACAGACGAGTCGTTCGAGGCCTGTGCTCTTCCCCTTTGTCCCCAACTCGGATCGCCCTCGGATTCTTCTCTGTGGTGCAAAAACGCACAAGTTGACAGAAAACCAGAAAGCTGGGAAGCTGGCACCATGAAAACGACGCTTGATTTACCAGTGGAGTTGGTACGTGAGTTGAAGGTCAGAGCCGCCCATGAGGGGCGAAAAATCAAGGATGTCGCCACGTCCTTACTCCTAGCTGGGATGTCGATAGAGAGTTCTGGCATCCATGGAACACGCCTCCGCAAGGGTTCACTCGATTTTCCCTTGTTTGCAAGTGCCAGTAACGCGCCCGCACAGAAGATGACTATCGAGGAGATTCTTGAAGTGACGCAGGCAACACAATCCCAGGAAGACCATGAAAAGCTCGGCCAGACTTTTTGATTCCAGTGTCTGGGTTGCACTGGCCTTCGGCTCGCATCCACATCATTCGGAGGCACTTCAGACATTTCAGGCAGCAGATTCAGACTCGCCTGTCGCATTTTGCCGAGCCACGCAGCAGACTTTTCTCCGCATTGTCACAACCGCCTCGGTGCAGAAGATTTTCGGTAGTGTGGTAATCACCAATGACGAAGCCTGGCATCAGTGGGAGCAGATTGCGAAACTGCCACAGGTGGTCTGGCTGGATGAACCAAGAGAGATGGCCATTCTGTGGCAAAAGTACGCCCGCATTCACTCGTCATCACCAAAGGTCTGGATGGATGCGTACCTCGCGGGATTCGCGCGAGGCCACGGGATTGCCTTAGTAACTCTGGACAAAGATTTCAGAAATTTCGACGGATTGAATCTGGAGTGTCTGGCGCCCCCCTCTCCTCCTAAGGGTGGGAGCACAAGGGGTAAGTGAAGGGTGAAGAGGGAGGGGTTAAAACGTTACAAGGATGGAACGTTACATGGTGGATCCAAGCGGAGATTTTCACCACCGAGGACCGACAGAGGGAAAAGCCGAGGGCCTGAGGAATTGAAATACTGGAATCAGTGTATCGATGGCATCATGCGGTGCGAAGCGACCGCAGTCAGACCAATCAGACAGATATCTCTGCAAGCTGGCTTGCGAGAGCATCTTCTTGATTGCTCCCGCTTCATCTCCTGAAGCTGATGCCAGACGACTCGTTCGAGGCCTGTACCCTTCCCCTTTGTCCCCAACTCGGTTTCCCCTCTGATCGCTCTCCGTGGTGTATACTGTCCTTTACCCCTTCTCAGAGAAAATTCTTCTTATATTGCATCAATCATCTGATGCGATATGATCATTCTTATGAGAACAACACTGGATCTCGATCTTGATGTGCTTGAAGCAGCCAAGGAAATAGCAAGCCGAAGCAAGAAAACCGCTGGTGAAATCATCTCGGATCTGGTCCGTAAGGCGCTGACCATGGAGCGTCCAGCACCCACTCATCCTATTAACCCTCAGAATGGATTTGAAGTCATCCCAGCTTCAGGACGCATCGTTACTCAAGAGCTGATTCGCAAACTACAGGAGGAATCAGAGACAGCATGATCTCTCTTCTGGATGCTTCGGTTCTTATAGCGCTCTTCGATGAGGCGCATTTTCATCATCTCCACGCTCATCATTGGCTGAGCGAAAACCGATCCTCAGGCTGGGCGAGTTGCCCCATCTCCCAGAATGCCTGTATCCGTATCATGTCGCAGGGAGCCTATCCAGGTCGTCTCTCGGTTGCCGACATTACCCGCAGGCTTAGCAAGGCCCTGGCAGCCAATGATCATCACTTCTGGGCAGACTCCATCAGTCTTTGCAGCAAGAAATTCTTTGAGCCCTCCAGTCTGGTCTCCTCCAAGCACCTGACTGACCTGTACCTGCTCTCACTTGCCGTAAACAACGGAGGTCGTTTGGTTACATTCGCTCAAGGCATCTCACCTATTCCCGTGCCGGGAGCTACAGAGTCTCATCTGCTAGTGCTGGGTTGATCCGCGAGGAGAATCGTGAAGGAATCCTCTCTCAAAGGGACAGAGGCACAGAATCCAGAATTGGAAGGGGGGTTAAAACGTTAGAAGAGTGAAACGTTACAAGGTGGATCCAAACGGAGATTTGAACCACCGAGGACTAACAGAGTTCACAGCCGAGCTTGAGAAGAGGACCGCTGGAAGAAATTGGTATGGGGTCGATCCGCACAGCGTATCATGCAGTGATTGAGTCGATGTTCTCGCAAGTCAACTTGCATAGACATCCATCAATCGCGCTCATCAACGGATTCTTTAATCCGTCAACCCCATGCCAAGGACTGAAACATGCAATAGATTTCCCCTTTCTGTCCCCAACTCGGATCCCCCTCGGATTCCCTCTGTGGTGCAAATTTCCTAACCCCCCTACCCTACTTCCAGAATAGGGGGATGAAGCGAACAACCTGGGGGCTGAATCAAGCCCTGCAGCGATTGATCAGGGCGATCAGTATCCCACGGTTGGCAAAGAGGAGCCAACCAAGGAGCATCATTGCTGCCACGATCACGCCGGGCTCAGGCACCGGCACGATTTCGTTACCAGAGAAGGCACCCGATCCCAGGAACTGGCTTGAGGTGCTGTTACCGGCATAGAAGTTGATGTTTGCGAGATCCGACGCCGAGAGGTTCGACTGATCGAAGAGATGTGTGAGATACGAAGTCTGGGTCGTCGACTGAGTACCCCATTGATTCGTGCCGCTCCAATCGAAGATATCCAGAGTATTGCCGTTCATCACAATGCTAGCG
>CAIKYN010000222.1 GCA_903831635.1 uncultured Spartobacteria bacterium | reverse complement strand
GCAAGCAGGGGGATCAGAATTCCCCAAAGAACCAACAGCAGGAGATGAAAGAACCCCTGCATCGCAATGATCAATGGCTAAAAAACGATCTTAGTCGTTATTGGAATCTGCTTTCTTCTTTTCGGAAGACTTTGGCGAAGGAGAAGGGGAAGCTTTGGCTGAGGAATTTGACTGGGACTTCTTTGAGGGAGTTGAAGAGGCTGCAGGGGAAGCTGAGTCATCGTCATGAGCTTTTTTCTTTTTATTGTGATGCTCAGGAGTCTCGGAGGGTGATGGTGAGGGCGAGGCACTGGGGGTTCCAGCGATAGCTGGAGGAAGTCCTTCAGGAATGCTCGGCTCAACGCGGATTTGCTGGATACGACGGAGGTAGGCGGCGTGCATCGTGTCGATCCACTCGGAAATGGAGGGGTCGATCTTCTTCATCCGTTTCGCAAGCAGGTCGTAGTATTCACGCAGGATTTCGCGCTTGGTCTCGTCACTCTTTGCCTTGTCGCTTTTGGTCAGCAGGGAAGCTAAAGCTTCTTCCTTATCGGCTTTCACCTTTGCTGCATAATACTTGGCCTTCTGGTCTTGACGCTGCTTCTCCTCATTGCCGGCAGTATTGATCGGAGAGGGTTGTGACGGCTCGATCGGAGGGGGAATCAGGGAGTTGGGATCACTCTGAGGCGGATTCTGTCCAGGGGAGCCCACGCCTGAATTTGCCCCAGGGGCTAAAGGATCAGCGGGGGTTATGGCGTTGGAGGCTTGATTATTCGTGGGGGCGACAACCGTATCAGCCGGAGCAGGCGTTGGGGCGTTTGAAGCAGGGACTCCTGCAGGTGATGTGGAGAACAAAGAGGGAGCAGGCGTAGCTTCAGGCTGTGCATTGTCTTGGCTCAGGATCGGAGCGGCTGAAGGGTTCGTTGAGTTCGATGCCGACTGATCTTGTGCAGAGACTGATATTGCACTGATAGAGAGAGCGATCAGCAAGCAGAGGAGGAAACGATTGGTCATGAGTGGATGGGATAATGAGATAAGGACTTTGCGGATCAAGCCCTAGAGTCCTTGTCAAAGAACCAAAAATGCGAGGTGATGGCAAGATGTGCCGAGCGCAACTGTGAGTTAGCATCCATTCCCCATGTCAGCATCGCATCAAAAATCAGGCATCCCAGAGATCACGTCACTCAGGAAACGGGCGGGCTTTGTCTGGCTGGACTCCTCCTTGGGAACACCTGGTGGCATATCACTAATGGCGACCGAGCCAGACCTGATCCTCGAGGGAGAAGCCTCAGAATGGCATCGGATCGAGAGTGCGTTGGAAGCAAGAAAGCGCCCGGCAAGCTGTTCCGAGATGCCCAATGGGGCCGCAATCGGTTATTTTCGTTTCGACGGATCGTTTCGATTTGGTTTTTACGACCAGCTTGAAGTCGGGAACTCCAAGGAGTTTTCTCCTGAGGAAGCATCCCCCGATACTCCTCTGCCCTCTCTGGATTTCACCTCCGACATGGGCAGGGGCGATTATGTGCGGATCGTCGGACGCGCCAAGGAGTACATTGCTGCTGGGGACATTTATCAGGTCTGCCTAGCCCATCGCTTTTCCGCGAAATTCGCCGGTGATCCCTGGCCTCTCTATCTGGCATTACGGAGGGCCTCACCGGCTCCTCATGCGGCCTATCTCTCCTTGAGAGACGAGACGATCCTCTCCAGCTCTCCGGAATGTTTCCTCAAGATGAGCGGACGAAAGATCTCAACACGCCCCATCAAGGGCACGCGACCACGACGCAACGAAAACACTGCTGATGAAAAGGAGGCGCTGGAACTCAGATCCTCCCCGAAGGAGATCGCAGAGCTCATTATGATTACCGATCTTGAGAGAAACGATCTTGGAAGCGTCTGCGAGTACGGCACCGTCATGGCCCCTCGTCTGGTCGAACTGGAACGCTATGCCCAGGTCTTCCACCTCGTTTCCACGGTGGAGGGGACCCTGAGGGAAGAAGTTTCCCATGTCGCAGCCGTAGCGGCTTGTTTCCCGGGGGGATCCATCTCAGGAGCTCCGAAAAAGCGGGCCCTAGAAATTATCCAGGAGTTAGAACCAACCCCTCGCGG
>CAIKYN010000221.1 GCA_903831635.1 uncultured Spartobacteria bacterium | reverse complement strand
TCGTAGTAACACCTCTTTGCCATGACGACGGATCCTTAGATAACTTAGACGTCTTAAGCGAGCTTGTTAACGATCACGCTCGAGGGACGAATAAGACGGTCTGAAAGTTTGTATCCACGGCGGAGTTGCCGGAGGACAACGCCCTCGGCATAGGCTGCATCGGTCTCGTGACCGAGCGCCTCGTGAAACTTAGGATCGAAGGGCTGACCAACTGCATCGATCGGCTGGAGACCGCTGGAGACCAGGAAGTCACCGAGCTGGCGGTGGACCATTGCGAAGCCGTCGACAATTCCCTTCGCCGCTGTATCGCTACGCGCCGCATCGAGACCAAGTTCGAAATTGTCCAGAATTGGCAGAAGCTTCTCGAGAAGGCCGGCATTGGCAAATCGGATCGCCTCCTCCTTCTCCCGGATCATGCGCTTGCGGTAGTTCTCAAGATCGGCTGCTGCACGTAGGGCCTGGTCGCGGTAGCGCTCGACCTCTGCCTGAAGATTTGGCTCTGGCTCGCTTGCCACTGGATCAGCCTGGGGTGTTTGGGGCACGGCTTGTTCTGAAGTAGCCTCTTTGGAAGGGGTGGTCTCCTGATTTTTTGCGGGATCGGTTGTCGGATTCTTTTTCACGATGATTGATAATTAAAGCGTCAGAGCTTGCGGAGTGCAATGAGTGTGATGTCGTCGTGCTGGGGTTGGTTCCCGGCAAAAGCGATGACAGACTGGGAGAGTCTATGAAGTGTTTGGACGGCACCATCCCCGGCGTTAGCCACCAGGGCTTCCCTAAGGCGTTCCACACCAAACTCAAATCCCGAAGGGTCAAGCGCTTCCGTTAATCCATCCGTATAGAGAAGCAGTAGGTCTCCGCTCTCCAAGCAGAACGCAAAATCATTGCAAAACCGATCGAAGACTCCTCCGCTGTCGATGCCGACAGCCATTCCCTTGGGGTTGAGACATTCGACTAGGGAACTTTCCCTTCGGAAAAGAAGCGGCGCGTCGTGCCCGGCACGGGCCAAGAGAGCCTCACCCGTTCGACGATTCAGCACCACATAGGCCATACTGATGAACATATCCTCCTTCATGTCGGGATAGAGCTGCCTGTTCACCGCCTGCAGGACGGCGGAGGGAGAGAGCTTGCCCTGAGCCTGGCTGCGGAGAGCGCTCCGACACATCGCCATGATGAGAGCGGCCGGGACACCCTTTCCTGAGACATCCGCGATGGCGATGCCCACATGATCGTCATCGACAGCAAGGTAATCGAAGTAATCCCCGCTGAGCGTTCGGGCCGGAAGATTCAGCCCACTGATCTCAAACCCTTCCACATCCGGAGCATCAGCAGGAAGAAGGATCTTCTGGATTTCGCCGGCGATCTGGATGTCGTGATCCAGGGCATGCTTCTCACCTGCGGCAAGATGAATGGCTTGATTGAAGAGCGCGAACGCTGACTGCTCCAGAATGGCTTTGAAAAGCTCGATCTTGGCATCGCTAAAAGGGTTTTTACCTGTTTCCCTCGCAAGAGCCAGGACTCCCAGAAGTTTCTGTCGGTACATGAGGCGCCCCATGACCAGGGAGCCAAGTCCCTGGGCAGAGAGAGCTTCTGGAATGTCACCACGGCGTCTCAGAAACCGTGGGTCATTCCAGTCACACGCCTCGCCTAGCAGGCCTACTCCCACCCTGACGGATTGAAGTCGCACGAAACTTTCAATGGCCTGTGATTGCAAAGGAGCATCCGCGTTCCGCTCCTCTGAAAGATTCGGAGGGAGCGTCACGAGTGGGGGACACCCCTTGGAAAGGAAGGCAGGAAGCAGTTGCTCGCCGGATCGATCGGCAAGATACAGGGCACCCCCATCGGCCTTCAGCAGGAGTTGTGCCCCCTCGACGATGAGGCGGTGGAGTTCTCCCGCGGGTACCCCCTCCGAAAAGGCGGCGCCCAAACCATGCAGAAAGTCAAAGACGCCCCGCTCTTCCTGATGGATCTCAGCGGTGCTGCGCTTCAGTTCACCGACCTTGCGCCGGGATAAGCTGACGATGATCCCGAGCACCACCATGGCCGCAAACATTACGACAATGGCAACAGGTTCGATGCTCCGAAGGATCATGGCGGACCATCATGCAATGAAATCACGCCAAAGACCAGCTCCCAGCCATGATGCCGCGCTTAGGTTGATCCGTCGGGGAGCGATTACCGCCCGCCGCCATCGCCACCCTGCTTCAAATACTCGAGCACATCCCGGAACCGTTCGGCATTGGCGGGATTCGCCTCGATCAAGGCCTCATGCGCCGAAAGAATGACCTCTTTCTCGGCAGAGGTGTCGACAGGCAGCGCCATGAGCTTTATCCCCTCCTCGGCCGGTGTCCTGACAGTTGTACCTGCAGCCTCGATTCCGAAGAGAAAGTTCAGCCCGAGATTTTCCATCAGTTCGACATTCCGCGGTGTGACGTTGATCACCTGCAACGATCCCTGTCCAAGTTCGCGGAGGTTCTGGGAAATCCCTGTGAGGGTTCCCATGAAGGTGGAATCCATGTGATCGCAGGAAGCCAGATCGACAACGAATTGACGGCGACCGCGCTGGATCATGGCATGCACGAATTTACGGATCGATCCACTGCTCTGGAAGTTACCCCTTCCCTCGATCCTGATCCATACCTCTTGGTCGAAACATCCTGCACTGACTGTGGCGGGGGTGATCATGCTGATATCGGTAAAAAAGCTTTTATTAATCTTGGTGCATCTTCGGGTAACTGCCGCAAACTTTCGGAAAAAATCCAGCCCCTCCGAGCAGTCTCACCGCACTCTGGAGGGCTTCGTCCTCTGCATGCCCGTCGACTTCCAGGAAGAGATGCAGCCCCCCTCCATGAGCAGGACGGCTATGGATGGAAATGACATTGACCCCCGAGGCGCGGAAGGGCTCCAACGTAGAGGCCAAGGCACCCGTATGATTGGTCAGATGAAAAAGCAGCGCTGTCTGGTCGTCGCCAGAGCGGGCGTTCAGGGCCTTGCCGAGAACAAAGTATCGAGCGGGATGCGACCCCTCCTCACCCCCGAGCACAATCTGGGAAGAAAGTTGAACGCCGCTCGTCATGAGAAGCTCCAGCACGGTCGCGTCGGGCCCCTCATCCCCCGAGGGGATAACTCCACAATCGGCGCTACCTGAGGTTACCTCCTTGAAGAGTTCCGCATGATTGCCATGGAAGGTGTAGCGCACGCAGGCTCCGAATTGCTGCTTGGCCGCGAAATGGGTCCTCCCCGCCACACAACCCTCGCAGGCGATGACAGTATCTTTCTCAAGGGCCAATGAAGAGGACATGATCTCGCGGTAGATGGCGCGGATCGCCATCTCATCCAGAGGCCCCTCATTGCGCTCCACCAACCGTCGCATCAGTTGCTCGGCACGCCCTGCGGCGTAGACGGGAGTACCGTTCCGCTCCTTGATCCGACCGATCTCCTGCGCCAGTCGCGCCCGCTCATTTAGAAGAGCAATCAGCCGCCCATCAATGGCATCGATCGCGTCGCGGAATTTGGTGAGATCTTCCATTGGGCACTCCGATGTTCGATCAGCTCGCCGAGTGACTGTCCAGAGAAGCGTCATCACCCGGGGCCTCATCCCCGGATGAGGTCTCGATTTCTACTTCCTCTGCATCGAAAGCGACCTCCTCAAAAACCACCGACTCACGGACCTCGATGATTTCGGTGACATCAACCTCCTCAAGCACGGCAGCTTCTTGGCTTCCTTCTGAAGCCTGCTGAACATTGGATGCTACCTCATCAATCACACCCAGCACGCCTGGGAGTTCAGCGGTGCCGCTATCAACAAGAGGCGTGCTTCCAGGTTCCGGGGTAGCCTTGGGGAGCGGGATGTGGCGCAATTCGGCGGCATTGGGAAGTTCGTCCAGTGTGCGAAGGCCGAAATGATCCAGAAAAAACTGCGTGGTTGCGTAGAGAAGAGGGCGACCAGCAACTTCCGCACGTCCGGCGATCTTCACCAGTCCGCGATCAAGAAGTGTCTGCATGACCCCGTCCACAGAGACGCCGCGCACGGCCTCCATATCGGCCCGTGCGATCGGCTGTCGGTAGGCAATGATGGCCAGTGTCTCGAGGGCCGAAGCGCTCAAACGGGTCGGCTTGGCCTCGGGATAGAGGGCTCTTAGCCAAGGAGCAAAACCAGGCGCACTGGAGAGCAGCCACCCTGTCGCTGTTTCGCGTACTTGATAGGCTCGGCCAGAAGCAGCCACCTCGGCTTGAAGTTCGAGAAGAGCATCTTGGATATCGCCTTCCTTAATCCGGGCAAAGGCCACGGCAACCGAAGTCGGTTCTGCAGCGGCAGCGCTCTTCAGATGGGATACCAACTCCTTTGGCAAAATGGCTTTCTGAGAGGCAAACAGAATTGCCTCCAGCACATGGGAAAGCGGCGGAACCTCGCCAGTAGGAACCTCGGCTCCAAGCAGTCCCTCAGAGACAGCCTCGGGCAGAGAGGAACTTTCGGTATCGGGTAAAGCATTTTCCTCGCCTTCTGACGGAACGCCTTCTTGAACAGGATTTTCTACAACACCCTCAACATCATTTTCTGCGGCAGCCTCGATCTCCCCCTCTGCATTGATCTGTTGGGATTCCATCGGCATTTCCTCAGACATTTCCCCAAGGGTTTCCTCTGGGGAGGGTGTTTCCGGAGCGGGTTCTTCGGACGGCTTGTTCTTGCGCGATTTCTTACTCATGGGAATGTTCGATGAGAGGTTCTGAAGGGATGATTTCTTCCTCATCCGGGAGGGTGCGATCCAGCCAGATTTCACCGAATTG
>CAIKYN010000220.1 GCA_903831635.1 uncultured Spartobacteria bacterium | reverse complement strand
GCCAGGAGCACCATGCCACCCGAATGAGTTGCATCGGGAGGAGAGGTGATCGTGGCCTGCGGCTCCACGGTAACATTCCCGATTTCGCCATCCACGGCACTGATCACAGGAGTAAAGGGATTCATGGAGGCGCTTGTCACAGGGAGCGCCGAGAAAAGGAATTGCTGGTCTTTGTTGTTCGCGATGCCACTCCCTGAAGCGACAGCCGAGCCGGCAAGGTTCACATTGATCGGAAGTGTCGAAGCCACGAGGGAATGGACATTCACCTGGGAGCCATTGTGGAAGAGGATGCCGTTCTGGTTCAGGATATAGACCTGCCCAGCGGAGACGATCCTGCCGAAGATATCGGAGGGGTACATACCTAGCACTTGGTTGAAGGCAATCCATGTGCCGGGAGACCCCGAGTTTCCCTTCTGGTCGAAGTTCACCGTGGTGCCACTAGGAATATCGAAGCTCTTCCAGGTAAGGTAGGCATTCGGCTGGTTCTGGGTAAGTGTCACGTTCTGGGGACCCGCAGAGACCGAGGAAACTCCCTTCCATCCAGTCGGCACGATGCCCGTGGTGAGCGAATTCGCGGTGTAAGGAATCAAGCCTCTTCCGGAGCCATGCATGACTGCTGCGGAAGCAGCGATTTGCTGAGCAATCGACGAGGCTCTGGCCTGCATATTCTGGATGGCGGTCAGTGCTTTCTGACTCTGCTGCAGTGCCAACTTCGCATTGTTGGCGGTTTGCGTGGCCGAAGCCGCACCTGCATTGAGGAGGTTTGAAGAGGAACCCTTCCCCCCAGCTCCGGGTGATGCCCCGCCGAACGCCTGCATCGCCGTCATCGCCATCAGTGCCGGACTGCTGGAGAAGATCATCAATGCCATCAGAAGTATACTGAGAGCGCGGAGTGCAGGGTGCGGAGCCGTGAACTTCATAACACGTCCTTCCCGAGTGGAGACGGAGACTGATAGTGGCTTAGGGATCACCTGAACGGCATCTCTCTGTCGGAAACAACGCGACATCCCACCTTTCAGTACCTCCAACCATGCCGATACGGCAGGCCGCTCAACACGAGCAAATTTATGATGTAAATCCGATTCAGCGTTCACAAAAGAGAGAATGAAGTTCGTCACTATCGCACAGAACTTCACACATGCGAAAGGGTCACTTGTGACATTTTTGCCATATCCGGCAGCTTCTTGATTGAAGGAAAACTCCAGTAGGAATCAACGGCCATTACCCATTTTTTGGTAAGCCTCGATTCCCAGACGGATTCGTAAGGCCTCATCGGCATTAGATGCAGCCTCCGACCAAGCCTTTTTGTAGGCATCCGTCTGCGGGTAGGCCCCGCTCGCGCGGACCGCCTCGACAAAATCGTCGGCGATGCCCGCCACCACGGCGCGCTGATCCAGACTAAGATTGGTGAAGGTTTCCGGATGGGAAAGAGCCATGGGAATGGCGATCTGAGGCTCTGCTGGAGGCACTTCTTCAACTACTTCTTCAAATTTCTGCGTCTGTTTGCCGTGATCAGGGGTAATGGTTGACGCAGTTGCGGTCATTGCTGACTGAGCACTACCCAAAGTGGCAGGTGGGGAATTCGATGTTCCACGATCATCGCTCAGTAACGGATCTTTCCTGAGCAGCGCGGTGGCAGACGGCAGATCAGTAGCCTCCAACTGTTTCCATTCGGACACCAGCATTCCGGCTATAAAACTCGACGCAATCAGGATCAAAGCTCCGATTCCAAAGGCCCATTTCTTTTTGTCCATGATAATTAATTTTAACGCTGAATCAATCTGGATCAAGAAACGAACAGGCCGACGGGATTGCCGTCGGCCTGTCGTGGTTCCTACCCTAGATGGGTAGGCAAGAGTAAAACTCTATTACTTGATGCTGATGACTGCACCCTCCTGAGCGCGGGTCACGAGAACATCGTTGGTGTGGGTGTAGCCCTTACCCCAGAAGTCAGTGGCGATGACCGTACCAAGCTGGCTGATAACCGCATCACCGAAGGTGGAAGGAGTGTAGCTACCGGAGACCGAGGAGAGCTTGTGAGCTGTCGAGGTCTTGGTGGTGGCGTTGATGTAGAGGTGCTCGAAGCTCCAGAAGGAGTAGGCACCTGTTGCCTCATTGCTGAGAGCAGGAGCGATACCGTTGAAGGAGATCGCATACTTGCCAGTGGCAGGGACGGTATTCTGAACCTTGGAAGTTCCGGAGTAACCGATCACGACGGCATTGGTGTACTTGTTGGTATCCCATCCGGAGGTTGGGGCATAAGTGAGGGCAGTGGCCATGAGACCGCTGTCGTTGTAACCACCATTACCGGCAACTTCGGCGATACCGTTGACGGTGGTCGCTGTCTGAAGGGCGATGACACCATTGCTGTCAACGGAGTACTGGTTGACTGGGTTGGTGATCGAAAGACCGGCCTCGGCAAGAGCCACACCGCGGGTGCCAGAATCGATGTCACGACCGATGAGGTAGACACCGGTATTGGAATCCGAGTTCACACCCGTGAAGTAGGAGAGAGGCAGATTGCCAGCCGTGAAGAGCTTGCGGGCCTGGATGGCAGTGATGTTCGTGAAGGCGCTGTGACCGTTGGTAGCCACGGCTGCGTTCGGGCTAACGGCCCATGCGAAATCAACAAGACCGAAAGCACCCTTGTCGAGAAGGGCGGCATAGGTCGTTCCGTCACCGGCCAGCGCCTTGTAGAAGCGGGAGGTGGTGAGCTGGTTGACATCAGAGAAGGTGACGTCGGCAACGTGAGCTTCACCAGTGGTGGCGAAGGTGAACGTTCCGTTGGTGGCTGGTGTGTTGTTCGGGATGAAGAGCGTGCTCTTCGTCGTGCCACTGGCGGCCGACTGGATACCACCCTCGGAACCGATCAGACCAAGGTTGATGATATCAACGTTGGTGACTCCGGAGATAACGGTGGACTTGCGGAAGAGCATGGCCTTGCAGCCGCTGACATCCTGACCGGACCCGGTCTTGCCGCTGTCGGAAGCAATCAGAGTGAAACTGTTATTGGTGGCGACATTGTAAACCGCAGGGCAGGCAGCCTTGGAGAAGGCGGTCGATCCAGCGATGTAGATGGCGTTGGTGACGGTCGTCGCGGAAGCCGCTCCGACTGAGAGGGCTGCCACAAGGGCGGCCAGGATGGACTTGGTGTGTTTCATTTGGTTGGGTTTGGGTTGGTTAATCAGGACTGACAGTTTTCGTGTTGTGACTGACGGGTGAAGAGTCTCGACTTTTTTGGTTTTGCGATCCTCTTCGGATTCGTTGCTGGGTTGGGGTTACGTTAAGGCTAGCGGGATGATTTTTTGACCGGCGGTTGCTTGTTGCTCGGCCCGTTGTTTCCGATTTTTTGTTTTCCGAAGGTGACGGTGTTATTCACACCGAAAGGCTCTGGAAGTTTATAAAATCAGGGTTTGCGGGTAGAACAATCCGTTCCGCTGGTGCGAAACTGTGGCGACTATGCCCAATGACCTCGCAATCGTCATGACCTTTAATGTCACAAGTTTGTCACAATTCAGCCCCCCCTGTGTTCACTGGAAACGACTTCATCCCAAAGCCGAAACTTCCCTCTGTGTCTCGGGAGACATGATC
>CAIKYN010000219.1 GCA_903831635.1 uncultured Spartobacteria bacterium | reverse complement strand
CTTATCAAGGCAAAGTCGATCTCGTAGCCATGAAGCAGTTTCAAGAGGCGTGAAGTCGTTTCTTCCTGCACGATCATTTCGACACCAGGATAGTGCTTCGCGAAGGCGGCCATGACTCCCGGTAGCAGATAGGGGGCGATTGTCGGCAGCACACCGAGCGTCACGGTGCCGGAGTTGAGGCTCTTGGCGTCCTCTGCCTCCCTCCGAGCCCCATCCACTTCCTCCAGAATGCGTACCGCCCGTCGTAGAAACGCCTCTCCGTGCGATGTCGGGCGTGCCTCCCTCTTGGTCCGGTCAAAGAGTCTCTCTCCCAGTTCCTCCTCGAGTTTCAGGATCTGTTGGCTAAGTGATGGCTGGGAGACATGACACTGCTCTGCCGCCCTGGAAAAATTCCCCATCCGTGCGACGGCAACGGCATAGCGGAGTTGATGCATTTCCATAGGTTTTCCCTATGGTTATCACAGGTAACAAGTATTTCAACAATAGGTCATCGGCTCTACCATTCTAAACACCCCTTACTTTTTCAATAACACGAGACCATCATGACCACCGAATCCATGTGCCCCTTCTCGGGCGCCATCCGTAAAGAAGCCATCACCGGAGCATCGAATAACGCTGCCTGGTGGCCGAATCAGCTGAACCTCAAGCTTCTGAACCAGCAGTCCCCGCTGACGAATCCGATGGAAGAGGGATTCGATTATGCGGAAGAATTTAAGAGCCTCGACCTCGATGCCGTGAAGAAAGACCTTCAGGCGCTCATGACGGATTCGCAGGAATGGTGGCCCGCCGATTTCGGTCACTATGGCCCTCTCTTCATCCGCATGGCCTGGCACAGCGCTGGCACTTATCGCACTGGGGACGGACGTGGTGGCGCAGGCAACGGCAGCCAACGTTTCGCGCCGCTTAACAGCTGGCCCGATAACGGCAATCTCGACAAGGCGCGCCGCCTGCTCTGGCCAATCAAGCAGAAGTATGGACGTAAGATCTCTTGGGCTGATCTGATGATCCTCGCCGGTAATGTTGCCCTCGACTCGATGGGCTTCAAGACCTTTGGATTCGCCGGTGGTCGCAAGGATATCTGGGAGCCGGAGGAGATCTACTGGGGTGCCGAGAAGGAGTGGCTCGCCGACCAGCGCTACAGCGGAGACCGAGAGCTTGAAAATCCCCTAGCCGCTGTGCAGATGGGACTCATCTATGTGAATCCCGAGGGCCCCAACGGCAATCCTGACCCGATCGCCTCGGCGCGCGACATCCGCGAGACCTTCGCCCGGATGGCGATGAATGACGAGGAAACCGTTGCCCTCATCGCCGGTGGACACACCTTTGGTAAGACCCATGGAGCCGGCCCGGCCAGCCACGTCGGTCCAGAACCCGAGGCCGCCCCCATCGAAGAGCAGGGCTTCGGTTGGATCAGCAACTTCCGTAGCGGCAAAGGACCCGACGCGATCACCAGCGGCCTTGAGGTCACCTGGACGCAGACTCCGACAAAGTGGAGCAATTACTACTTTGAGAATCTCTTCAACTACGACTGGGAGCTGACCAAGAGCCCTGCCGGAGCCCACCAGTGGGTGGCCAAAAATGCCGCCGATGTGATTCCCGATGCTTTTGATAAGACGAAACGTCACCTGCCAACGATGCTCACGACGGATCTCGCGCTGAAGGTTGATCCAGCCTACGAGAAAATCTCCCGCCGTTTCCTCGAGAATCCGGAGGAGTTTGCGGATGCCTTTGCCCGCGCCTGGTTCAAGCTGACTCATCGAGACATGGGGCCGCGTGCCCGTTACCTCGGAGCGGATGTCCCCGCCGAGGTGCT
>CAIKYN010000218.1 GCA_903831635.1 uncultured Spartobacteria bacterium | reverse complement strand
CGAGCGCAAGCGTTCCCTGCATCTGCTTGGAAGCAGCGACAAGTTTCTTACCGGACTTGGAAGCAGGCTTTTTCGGAATGGGAAAATGTTCATCACCCCCCTTACCTTCCACTCCCTCACCATCGTTCCCTGAGGGAATCTCTTCCGAAAACTGGGGTTCAGCAGAGAGTAACGATTTCGACGTAGTTGAAGTAATGGGAGCAATCGGGTCGATCTGGGCGATTGGCCCGATCCGTTCTTTGAATTTACCTCTTTCACTGGCATTGGCAGATTTCCTAGGGGTTCCTCCGGAAGAGGCCAAGAGGTGAATCTCCAAGGCTGATCCGAGAGGTCCATCCGCATGAACTCCTACTTTTATCTGACAGCTTTCCCCGGCGATTTGTTCAATTTTATCCACTGCGGCCTGCATCTCGGCAAAAGAGATGTCTTTAGCACCTCGGAGTAGAAGAAGAATCATCGGGGACTCCTTGAGGGCCGACCCCTTCCCCGACAGAGCAAGGAGAGGACTCTTCAGAGCTTTTTCTAAAGCCTCGTGGAGGCGATTAGCGCCCTCTGCCTTACCAAATCCGAAATGGGTGAGAGCCCCAGGCTTTCCGAGCACATGATGAATGTCCGCGCGGGTGATCTTCACTGGCCCCGAAGTGGAGAGCATTCCTGTAAGCGTCAGCAGGGAGGAAAGCAGGGCTCGGTCGGAAAGAACGAATGCCTCCCCAACAGCGGCTGTTGATGGGGAGCCTCCAGAGAGTTGATCATTCCCGATCACAACAACGGCATCGCAGATCTCCTGCAATTTCTCCATGGCTCGCTCGGCAGTATCCCGCTTGTGTTTTCCTTCAAAGGAAAAAGGCATCCCGACGCAGGCCATCGTGGTGATGCCCGCAGACTTCGCATGAATGGCCAGAGCCGACAAAAGGTAAGAGCCTGTTTCCCCACCAAGTCCTCCACACAGAATAACTGCCGAGGCCCCCTCAACAGCTCGCCCAAACTCCTCGTCGATAGCAAGGAATCCTTCCTGAGGATCTCCCTCAGGGACTACGATTTTATCGCGGACGATGGAGGCATTCAATGAATCTGGATCATTGTTCACCGCCAGCAGTCCGTTCATCGCGGGATACTCCACCGACAGCTGGTCGAGCACGGTGACGCCGGTATTACCGACACCGACAAGGATACGACGTGAAGGTGTGCTCATAGGGAACGTTTCTTGAAGAGCCTGCCAAGTCCCTGAGTGAGGCGGTCCAGGATACTTTCAGGAGCGATATTCTTGGTGACGACCCTGGCGTATTTGGTTAGTCCGATTGCGGTGGAGTACTGTGGATCCTCGAAGATCTGGGTGGCGCCGCTGACATTCCTTGCGCGCGTAAGCTCCACCGGAATATCGAAGACTTCCTCGGCAACTTCGGAGACTCCCTTCAGCTTGGATCCTCCCCCGGTGATCATCACTCCTCGGATCAGATCGAGCATTCCCTCGCCGGAGGACTCGATGTCTCGACGGATGAGTTCAAAGATTTCCTTCACCCGAAGATGGATGATTGTGTCGAGGGAGGTGCGGTCGACATCGCATCCCAGAAATCTGGGATCATTCTTCAGCGAGATGATCCCTCCCTCGGAGCCCGCCGGATCGGCCGCCGATCCCTCCTCGATCTTCAGGAGTTCCGCTCTTGCGATCGGAAGCCTTAGCCCAACGGAAATATCATTGGTGATATGATCCCCTCCCAGTGCCAGCACACCGCTATGGCGAATGGCTCCATCGATATAGACCAGGTAATCGGTGGTTCCCCCACCGATATCGATCATGAGGGCGCCGTAGTTCTTCTGATCTTGAGACAGAACAACCTGTGCGCTGGCGAGCGAGCTGAGCACGACATCCTCGATGCCGATTTTCAACGACTCGATGCATCGGAGGGTATTGTGAATGCGTGTTTTGATCCCGTGAACAATGTGAAAGTCCGCCTCAAGCAAAGCCCCCTCCGACTTGAGGGGATCGATGACGTTCTGGTTACCGTCGACGTGATAGGCCTGGAGAATGGTGTGAAGGAAAGTATTCGGCGTCGGAATCGCGACCTCCTTAGCATTCAGTTCGACGGCGTCTAAGTCCTCTTGCTCGATCTGCCTCTCTTCGGAAAGAACCAAGGAACCGCGGTTATTGAAACTCGCCAGATGAGATCCGGTGATCGCCACCCAGACATTGCCGATTTCAACGTTTGTCTTGTCCTCGGCATCGAGAATCGCTTCGCGGACACACTCGGTGACGGTCTCCATGTCCACGATCTCCCCCTTGCGCACACCTCGTGATGGTGTCTCTCCCACCCCGAGAATGCTGATCTGATCGTCGGCCCTGGCTTCGGCTACGATGACACTGATCTTCGTCGTTCCGATTTCGAGTCCCACAAAGATTTGCTCGTTGGCCATGGCGGGAGGATGGATTGCCGTAGTCTCGTAGACTAGTTGTGTTTCGGGGTTTTTTTGGAAGTGGGGACCGGGGCTATTTTGTCAGCACCTTGCTCGGGCGTAAGCACAAAAGTGACGGGAGTATTGCGACTCAGCATCAGATTCGCAGTCTGGATCTTGCGGCCAGTTTCCTGACAATGGTCGAGTAGCTTGCGGAGTCGCGTAAGTTGTGATGGTAGATCGACTTCGCCAAGGGTTCCGAAGGTGAACTTTGCTCCGGAGGTATCGGTCACGACGGCGGCGTATGGCTTGGAAACATCGATCGAGCTGATCCGGAAGGTCTCCTCGGGAAGTTCGGAAAGCGCCTGCCTCAGCATGAGGGCGGTGGAGAGGGAAGGGCTCTCGAGTTTCCTGCCCGGGACCGCATTCTCCTGAGAGACCCCGCGTAGTAGGGGAAGATCCAGAAACTTATCATCAAGTCTCGCGGGGCGCATCATGATGCCATCCTTGTCACAGAGAAAGCTCTTACCGGGGACAAACGATTCACCCGAGGCCGCTTCCCCCTCCCCTGGGGAGGCAAACAAGAGGACCGGGGTACGCGGCTCCATTCCCACCTCGATCGTATCGGGCAATGTCCTTTCGATGCTGACGGAGCGGACCTCGGGGAGAGCAGCCAGCTTCTGGTTCGCCTGTTCCAGGTTGAGACTGAAGATGTTTTTTCCTTCGGCGAAGCCGGTCATGGTCACCAACTCTTCCCGGGTCATGATCCCGTTCAGATGCGTAACGAGATGCTTGAGGTCATATTCGGGATTCTTGAAAAAGAATTTGCCACAGGCAATCCGGACCCCAGCGGCCAAGAGGGCGGTCACGATCACAAAGACTGAGACCTTCCAAAGAATACCGCTGGCCTTGCCTCGGCGCTGACGCTTGAT
>CAIKYN010000217.1 GCA_903831635.1 uncultured Spartobacteria bacterium | reverse complement strand
AAGGCTGTCAGGTTTGAGGCTCAAAGAATCCTACCAAACAAGATGGACACCAAGTGTCCTAGGCCGAAGAAGTCAGGGGTTCAGACGGGGTCGAGGTTGACTGGCACCGGGCAGAGGAGTAGTGATGAGGTATGCCTTCGACAATGACCATGGAACTTCCGGCCGATGTGCTGGAGTCCGCTCGGATGTCGGTTCCAGACTTGAAACTGGAGCTTGCGATCTCGCTGTTCTCGCTTGGCCGTCTCTCGATGGGAAAAGCGGCTGAATTGGCCGGGCTTCCGGTCGGGACTTTTCAGCTCCACTTGGGAACGAGGAAACTGGGCAGCCACTACGGACCGGAGGATGCTCTTGAAGATGCAAGGAGCCTCTCCAGTGTCCGGGTTGCATGATTATTGTCTCGGATGCTTCTCCGCTGATCGCGCTTGGGCGGATCGGCAAGCTTGATTTGCTAAGAGAGATCTTTGGTTCTCTGATTTTGCCTGACGCCGTATGGAAGGAGGTGGTCGAGGCCGGCACGCAAAAGCTGGGTGCAGATGCGGTGGGATCGGCCACTTGGATCAGCCGCCAATCTGTGCATGACCAGGATCTCGTCAATTTGCTGAGACATGATCTGGGAGCGGGTGAGGCTGAGGCAATTGTGCTCGCGAGAGAGTGCAATGCGGATTTCCTTTTAATCGATGAAAGGTTGGGACGCTCCGCAGCCAAGAATCTGGGTCTGAAGGTAGTAGGATTGGTCGGTATTTTGATCGAGGCCAGGGATCGCGGTCTCATTCCTGATGCGGAATCACTGATGAATCGCCTCCACGACGAGGCTGGGTTCTGGATCTCGGAAGATTTGCGCAAACTAGTCACTCGGAGAATTTAGGGGTGTAAGGAAAAGCTTGAGGGTAAATCGGGGGAGTCGGGGAAATCCTGAAACTTGAAGGCTGTAGACTGTTAGTGGGAACAGGCGCATTCAGTCGCAGTAGCTCTCCAACTCTTTGCGGAGGATTGGGTCAACGACCACGGTCGGATCAGGAATGCCATCCTCTCCCTTGTAGAAGAGGTCCATGAAGGTATTGGCGAATTTCTCCGCCATGCGGTCGATGATTAAGTCGCTCGTGTAGCGGGTTTCCTTGTCGAGTAGCTCCCAGGGAATCGGCTCCTTGGTGACATCGACTGAAAAAACATCTCCATCTGGCTCCCAGGACCAATCATCCCACTCGCCGTCTCCCTTGAGTACTTTCCATGTGGCGCGTTCGAGGCGGAGGATCGGCTCCTTGTCATCAAACATGAGGAACCACTCCTCAACGTCGGCATGCGTCTCGTCGATGACCTTCACGGACTCGGTGTAGGCGACGGCATCAAAGATCCGCTGGTCGTTGTAGCCCTCGCGTAGAGACTCCAACTGCTCGTTGATCTTGTCCTCATCGGACATTGCATCTTCCTCATCCTCTGGCTGCTCGTGTTCGCTCATTTTGATTTCTGGTTCGGCACCTGCTTGGTGTCGTCGAGCCTTTGGGCTGCTTGATTGTAAACCGCTTCTGTCATGATCCCGAGATTTGTCCCGTTCCTCAGGAGGGCGTAGAACTTGTCGTCGCAGGTCTTGAAGAAGCTCTTCTCAGGAGTGGAGTCCTCAAAAACCACCCATGCACTTCCACCTGAGTTTAGCCCCAATGTCGCTGAGACCCAATGGTCGGTGAATTTCGTACCCTTATCCGAAAGATAGATGATCCTGCTACAAACTCCCTTATCAAAGGTAGCTCTTATCTGAACACCATGGTCGGAATAAACCCTGGTATCTTTCTCGATTTTGGGTGATCCCAGTTTCTTGGTCATTTCAACCTCTGTCTCGCCGAGCCAGACGGGTGCACATGGGTAGATATCTGCTGCAGGAGGCTTCTTGAGAGCCTCCCTCTTACCATTTCCTGAGATAAAATTGGGGTCGTAGTCCCATTTATAAACGAGCAGGGTCTTTCTATCTCTCATGTCGGCCAAAAGGTCACTGTGGGCTGTCCTGTAGTAGTTACGGTTTGGCCTAGTGTACGATGGGACGATCCAGGCCCGATTT
>CAIKYN010000216.1 GCA_903831635.1 uncultured Spartobacteria bacterium | reverse complement strand
GGCATTTGGGTGAGTGGGCTGATACGATTCACCATACGGGCAAGGATGGAGACTCTGTCACCTATGCCTTCACAGGTAAGGGGATTGAGGTGTTGACCGACCTGAACCCGGACGAAGGATCCGTGGATATTTTTATGGATGAAACGCTCGCCAAAACCATCGACTGCAAGTCTGTGGCCCGCCAAGTACAGCAGGTGATCTTTCAACAGCAGTGGCCCGAGGAGCGCCTCCACGAAATCAAGCTGGTAAAGAGAGGAGGCTCTTTCATGCTCCTCGATGCTTTCCGTGTGCGTCATTCCGATCTGCAGGACTAATTAACAAAAATTTATGAGCCATCCGTATTCCTATCCCTACCGTTCCGATCTCGGTAACGGCCGCTACCGCAATCCCGTCCTCCACGCAGATTACTCCGATCCCGACGTGATCCGTGTCGGTGAGGACTACTGGATGACGGCCTCCAGCTTCAATTGCACCCCCGGTCTGCCGATCCTGCATTCCAAGGATCTCGTGAATTGGACCCTGGTGAACCATGCTGTAAATAACCTACCCGGAGAGCGCTTCAAGGAGGTGCAGCTTGGCTCGGGAATCTGGGCTCCGGCGATCCGTTACCACGCTGGCAAATACTGGATTGTCTTCCCGATGGTCGAGGAGGGAATCTACGTCACAACCGCCGATGATCCGCGTGGTGAATGGTGCGAGCCATGGTGCCTCGTCGAGGCGCGCGGTTGGATCGATCCCTGCCTCTTTTGGGATGATGATGGCAAAGCTTACCTGATCCATGCCTACGCAATGTCACGTTCTGGTAAAAAGGAGATCCTCCATCTCCGTCCGATGACCCCGGATGCCAAGACTCTCCTACCGGGAGACAAGGAGATCATCCATGCCCCGCATCATCCCTATCTCGAGGGTCCCAAGTTCCATAAATTCAATGGCTGGTATTATATTCTGGCTCCCGGCGGAAGTGTTCAGGTCGGTTGGCAGGTCGTCTATCGCTCCAAAAACATCTTCGGCCCCTATGAGGAGAAGGTCGTCCTGGAGCAGGGCTCCACGGCCATCAATGGTCCGCACCAGGGAGCGCTCGTCGACATCCCGTCCAATAACGAGCAGGTCCCGGGAGCCGAGGGAGCATGGTGGTTCCTCCATTTCCAGGATGACAAGGCCTATGGCCGCATTACCCACATGAATCCCGTCCATTGGGTCGACGGTTGGCCCCTCATGGGAGTTGATTATGACGGCAACGGCGTCGGGGAACCTGTTCTCGAGTGGGAGAAGCCTGCTGTTGGTGCCCAGTATCCCATTGCCGTTCCGGCAACGACCGATGAGTTCGATTTCCCAACACTCGGTTTGCAATGGCAGTGGCACGGCAATCACGATAATTCCTTTTATTCCCTGAGCGCTCGTGAGGGTTGGATCACCTTGCCTGCTCGCCCGCTAGGAAAGAGCGAAGAGGGATTTCTGCTTCCTCCCTTCAAAGCGCCTCATCTCATGGCCCAGAAATTCCCAGCCAAGGAGTTCTCGGTCGAGGCCTTGCTTGATGGTTCTGCTCTTGGTGAGGGATCGCTTTCCGGACTTACGATCGTTGGAGGTGGGCACTCTGCATGGATCGTCCTACGCAAGGAGTCAGACGGCTGGAAGTTGCTTTTCCTCCTCGATACCGCGGAGGAACAACTGCTTGCCACTCTTGGCAATGACAAGAAGCCTGAGGTTAGGCTCTCCGTTCATGTCGGATCAGATGCTACCTGCACTTTCTCCTATGCCTTGGAGGGAGAGGCCTTCACTGCCGTTGCGCCAACTTTTGTTGCTGGCGAAGGAGGATGGATCGGAGCCAAGGTGGGAATTCTCAGTGTCGGCTCCTCAGGGAGTGCTGCATTTGACTATTTCCGCTTCTCCTGAGCCATAGCCTGTGCCTTGAGTGCTAGCTCCATGGCTAGGAAAGCATGTTCTTGATTCATTGCAGATTCCGTTCGCTCGAAGCAGTCACGGATCAGATCTGAAAAATAAGGCATTGGGGCATGAGCATCGGGCCTGAGGTGATGCTCTCC
>CAIKYN010000215.1 GCA_903831635.1 uncultured Spartobacteria bacterium | reverse complement strand
GAACCGCAGTGAGCTTGTGATTATGATTCAACCGATTGTTGTCGACTCCAATGAGACTATGGAAAAAGCCAGCGTCGAGGAGGGCGCAGATAGCGAACTTGGAAAACGCGCCAAAAATATCAAACAAAAGCTGGATCCGACCCCCAGTCCGACTCCCAAGAAAAAGGGCTTTCACCTCTTCAGTCTGCCGAAAATCGACAATTACTAAGACTCGCGCATCACTTTCTGATGGACGATAAGGGTGAGAGATTGCATCCTTTTCAACTCTTCATCTTCGGATGAGGAAAGAAACGGGTAGGTACCGAAGTGGCCAAACGGGGCGGACTGTAAATCCGCTGGCTCTGCCTTCAGTGGTTCGAATCCACTCCTGCCCAGTCTTCTGCTGAAATGATAAATGCAGAGGGATGAAACTCGAGACCTTCAAAGGGCTTCTTTTGCTCTTTTGCTTCTATACCTGCGTCTAAGCGCCTCTGCGGGGGATACTCTTTAATCCTTACCTAAGGGTCTAGAAGCCTAAAACGCTCCTGGCACAGCAAGCCCTCCTAGGCTCGCTTCACTCCAACCGGATCGACTCGATGATGACGTTCTCGGTTGGGAAGTCGTTGCTGTTCACCGGTATTCCGCTGATGGCATCAAGCAACTCCAACCCTTCAGTCACCTTCCCAAAGACGGTGTACTGGCCATTCAACTGGGGCATGGCTTCGATGCAGACAAAGAACTGGCTACCGTTGGAAGCTCGCGTGGGATTGATTGCATCGGGAAGGCGACCGGTAGCAACGGATCCTTTATCGAGTTTCAGTCGGATCTCGGCCGGAGTGGTGTAGCCAGGCCCACCAGTTCCGGCACGATCGGAGTCCTTAATATCCATGCCGAATTTTTGGAGGAGGCTATCGACAAACACTTGGCGACTCTTGGGATCACCGGTCTGCACAAGCTGATGAGGAAAGAGTCGGTGAAATCTCATCCCATCGTAGTAATGGCGGTTCACCAGATCCTTGAAGTTCTCCACGGTCTGTGGCGCGGCGGCGTCATTCAGCTCGATAACGATGCGCTGCAGCTTCTTCTCCTTGCGGACCTTGATCAGCATGACTGCAGACTGGGGAGCGGTCCCGGTGAATCGCGGGGCTGAAGCACATCCTGTCAGTATAAGAACGGGCAGAAGGATCAGAGGAAGCAGGGATCGAATATTCATGAGCTGATAGCTTGCGTGATGCTGAGCTGAGTCTTCCCTCCGGTCAAGGGGTCGAGGGCATAAATGGGCAAGTCTCCCTCCAAGACACTTCGCTTGAGATAGGCAAGGGCCAGGGTAAGGGTAAAAGGGATCGCCGATTCTTCGATGATTTGAGGGGTCACACTTGTGATCGTCCCAACAACAGCCCCCTCCTCCGTGACAATGTCATGACCGGGAGCAATCGTTGCCTTGTGGGGAGGCGTTAGAAGACAGAGCAGGCGATTGACCTGACCGATGCTCTTCAGACGCGAAATGGTCTCCTGCCCCGGATAACACCCCCGGTCATAGTCAATGTGCGTGCGGTCAAGCCCCGCCTCCGGGGGAAGAGTCTCCTCCGTGAGTTCTGATCCCCAAATCGGAATCCCCTCCTCAATCCGTAATCTCTCCACGACAAGGGGATCGAGAAGCGGAGACGATTCCACGCCGGGAGTATCCTTCGTGAGATCGACGCCAGGCACCCCCAGGCGGTTGGCTCGAATACCAGGAAAGGAAACCCAAGGCTCGGACTCCGCCAACTTACCAAAAACATGAATCAGCTGACGGGGGGGCTCTAAAGTGACCGCGACATCATCTGCGACGATATAGCGCTCCAGGCGGGCTATCAGCGCCTCCTCAAGCGAGGGATCGGCCTCAACCAGGAGATCATCATTCTCCTTCCAGATCAGCAGAGGAGCGCAGAGCTTTCCCTTCGGTGTCAGGATGCAGGCTGGCAAAGCGTGCCCCGGAATAGCTCGACTCAAATCACGGGTAATCTGCCCGTTCAGATAACGGGAGGCGTCAGTTCCTGAGAGACGGAGAAGAAGCCGAGCCGGCAGAAGGAATGCACCGCCATTCACTTTGGCCAGCCGTAGTTGTTCCGCCTGGGCCAACGTATTCTGAAGCATCACAGCGCTCAGGAGTTTTTTGGGCCGCCGAAGATCCCGAAAAGTTTCTTTTTCTCCGCTTTGGAGGAATCTTTTTTAGCAACCTTACTTTCCTTATTTGGGGAACAAGCGGGTGTCGGCTGATCCGGAAGATCCTTCACGCTTCCGGCGTAGGTGAAGTGACGCGCCAAGGATGCGAAGTCATCTTCTCCCCATCCTGCTTGAACGGCCCCCATGAGGGCACCGGCTGTCGCAGCAGTGACTGGGAGATCGATCCCCTTCCCATCGACCGACCGCAAGGCGATCTGAAGATCCTTCAGCATATTCTTGGTTGAAAAACGGGGTGAAAAATCCCCTGAGAGCATCAGGGGTAACTTGGCAGAGATGGCTCCCGAGTTCGCTACATTATGCTGCAGGGCCTCCATGAGACGAGGAAGGGGGACGCCACCGCGAGCCAGTAGTGCGAGTGCCTCGGAGAGCACTCCAATCTCAGCAGCGCTGATCATGTTGGTGGCGACCTTCACATAGGTCGCAGCGCCGACCGGCCCCATCTGAAGAATGGCTTTGGCCGAAACCTTCAGTGCGGGCAACGCACTCTCCAACACCGACTCCTCACCACCAATGTAGTAAGTAAGCTGTCCCTCGGTTGCAGCGTCACGACTGCCGGTGAAGGGGGCATCCAGGAAAGCCGCCCCCCTCTCATGAACCAGCCGCGCAGCCTCGAGCGTCTCCGCGGGGCCTACGGTCGCATGGTTCATAACGATATGGGATTCTCCCAAGGCCGTTCCCATCGAACGAATCACCTCAAGAAGCGCCTCTCCATCCCGGACAAAAAGCTGGAGAAGATCCGCAGACTCGGCCACCTCACGGGCTGAGGAGAGAAAGTTTGGCTCGACTCGAGGTGAACGATTCCAGACGAAAACGGGATGCCCGTCTCGTCGAAGCGCCGCTGCAATGCGGCTTCCAATAATGCCAAGTCCAATAACCCCGACGGATGTCTTTTGAGACTTCTCCATCGGGATCAACTGAGCAAAAACCAGTCCTTATTTGGCCGGCACCACGGCGGCGCTGGCAGCAGGAAGGGTGCTATCAATCTTCGCAGACTGACGAAGCTCCTGCATGACCCCCTTGAAGATCTCGCGACGCTTCTGGGCCTGAAGGAACTGCATAATCTGTGCCTTGGCCTCGTCGAAAGTAGCGGTGCCAGCGGGCTTCTTGTCGGTGACCTTGATCACATGGTAACCGAATTTGGTCTTCACGGGAGTGACACTCACGGTGCCGGTCTTCTGGGCGAAGGCAGCATCGGCGAACTCAGGAACCATCTTGTCCTTCGGGAAGTAACCGAGATCTCCGCCACGCTGTGCGGCACCAGGCTCCTCGGAAAGTTCCGAGGCAAGCTTGCCGAAATCCTCGCCCTTGTTG
>CAIKYN010000214.1 GCA_903831635.1 uncultured Spartobacteria bacterium | reverse complement strand
CGGAGCAGGGCGCTTGCCCAGTTCCGCGAGTGGTGGGCATCCAGAAAAAGCTAAAAAGTAAACGGATCTACTCCATGGAAGCACCTGACTCCTATTCCAGAGCTTTGGGACTGATCGTGCATCTTGCTGACGGGATCGGTGTGGCAGTGCTTGTCGCAGGATTGATTTTAGCCGCCTTTCTGGCCCTCAGGACTTGGTATAGGACGGGAGATGGAGCCAAAGCTTACTCTGTGCTGCGCCGTACGCTAGGCGGAGGAATCCTAGCTGGGCTTGAGGTACTCGTGGCAGGTGATCTCATTCGGACCGTGGCGGTCGATCCAACCATGAACAATGTCATCATTCTCGGCGTGATCGTGCTGATCCGTACCTTCCTATCCTTCTCCCTGGAGATCGAGATCGAGGGAACGCTTCCTTGGAAGCGCGCCCTCACGCAATCAGGTGTCTCCGTCATCGCCGATGCCGTGAAGAAGTCAGGAGAGTAAGGGTTAGGGTAAGACTTTCATTCCGGCTGCCTTAGCCAAGCCCCGTTGACGCTTGTCAAAGGTGAGGAAGGTCTTTGCCCCGCTCTCCATGGCCACAGCCACATGCAGCAGATCGATCGTCCGTTGTCCATCTTGGGAGGAGTATCTTTCGCTCAGTTCATCTGCTCCTCGGAGCACATCCGGCCAGTCGATGGGTGAGTGAACCAGCAATCCCTCCCTCAGATCCTCATCAATGCGACGGAAGGCCCCTTTGCGCTCCTCCTGATTGATAAGGTCTCTTGACGCTATATTCCGGAGGGCATTTCTGACCTCGATCCGGTGAAGAGCCGTGAAAACCAGCGGGCTTGCCAACCTACTCATGATGGAACAGGCCTCGGCACTGTTTGAATCATTGCAGACCAGCGACACTAGGAAACTGGAATCGGGATAGTAAGCCGATGCCATGGTCTTCAGTCCCTGAGATCAGACCAGATGTTCGAGGTTTCTCGTGTCGAGATGCCTTTTCCGAGTGGGGGGTGATCCTTGAAACGGGACTTCCAATCAGCGGCAAGTCGTTTTTTAGGCGCGGCAGGAGAGAGCGTTGCAAAGACTGATCCATGACGTGTGATGGAAACCAATTCTCCCCCCTCGATCCACTTCGCCACATCGGCGAAGTGATTTCTGAGGTCACGAACGGAAGCTGTTTTCATGTGATACAGAGTGTATCACGCGATAAATAAAATGCAAGGTGGGGAGAAGCGGCTAGGATTTCAACAAATGAGACGTTTGATCGAATTTTGGGCTCTCGTATCGGTACTAGTCGTCGTTGGCGGAGCCGTGATCGCTTTTCTGAGGCACTTGGATCAGGAGGGTCGTTCCCTGATTGCAAAAAAGAAGATCCTTCTCTCTGAATTTCATCATCAGTTGGAGAAAAACCCGTCGATCGAACGCGCTGTAGCGTTCCTGAAAGAATCCAATCTCGAGAAGAAGTTGAAACATCTCCTGGCACCCGAAGCGGTATTAACCACGGAAGTCGAGATCGCTCTCAAACGAGACCTCGATGAGCTCTTCGGGTTGCTGAACCGCATCGCCCAAGCTGTCTCCATCAGCAAAATCCTGACCCGTGAAGAGACTGAGATCTTTAGCTGGTACTTCCGGTTACTTCAGCACCACCCGATCCTCAGCCAGTACTTCTACAACTCTGGCTTCCTCGACCTCTGGGACTTTGCCCAATCCTTTCTCGAGAAAGATGAAGTGGAGGTTTGAAAAAATGTGATCGCGCTGAGTCGATGAGGTGCAGAGAAAAGAAGAATTAATCAAGAACTCAGGAATGGATCCTTGGCAGATCGCAGGAGCCAAATTTTCCTTTTTGCTTTTGACCGTGGGAGGGTGTCTTGCTGTAGAGTCTTCCAGAGAACATTCCCCCCATGAAGACCATTGCCATCCGGAGCATTGATGATTACGTCAAGAGGGTCACCTCGGCCGAGGGCAAGCGGCGGGTGTTCCGCGGGCATATGTCGAAGTCCTATGACCTTGTGCCGACCATCGGCAGGTATAAGAAGTTCGCCAAAATCCCCCTGAAGGATCTGATTGTTCAGGAGCGGTACATGCTGAACCGCTTTCACCGATTGGGTGCTGCACTCCTACCCTCAGGACTGACGGATTGGGAACGGCTCTTTACGGCCCGCCATCATGGCCTGCCCGTCAGGCTTCTGGATTGGTCGACGAATCCCCTGATCGCCCTCTTCTTTGCCGTCTGTACCCGGGATAAGGAAACGGCCGTCGTCTATTCGGAAAAACAGCTTTCAGTCCTGAATCTCAAGAAGAACACCGATCCTCTCACCGTGAAGAAGGTAGCCCGGATCAATCCGCCGCACCTGACCGAACGGATCATCTCCCAGTCCTCGACATTCACCATTCATCCCGACCCCAGAGTGGCTTATAAAAGCCCTTCCCTGATCCGTTACACCATCTCAGGACCTCTTAAAGCCGTCATCTACCCCCAGCTGCGTCAAATGGGAATCGATGAGAGTTCCGTGCTTGGAGGCCTAGATGAGATTGCCAAGCAAATAACTAATTTCTGATCTAAAATTCTAGTTTAACTTATGAGCACACCTGCAGATCTAAAATACAATTGGCTCCCGATGGAGTTGCAACTTACTGGATATGATTATGAATCATATGAATCACAGCTCTCTTGGTTGAATATGATTCTCAGCAACTCTGATGAGAATTGGAAAAATGTAGAGCTCACAAAATTAAAGCGTGATGCTCAAGATTCTAACTCGCGGCACTACCATGGCACTTCCGAGATTCTCTCTATCTTGGATCAGGCTGGATGGCCTCCTGAAATGCCTAAAGATTTCCTAATTTGGGACCCTGCTGAGTTGGAATTACAAGCAAGAGCGGTCTGCTCTTTTCTCTACGGAAAGATTGGAGCTTATCTCTATCACAGACATTCAGCTGAGCTGAATCTATTCGATCTTTGCTGGAAGGATTTGATCAGTGCTTATGTTAGGGATTTGCCGGATAAACCTAGTGGATTGGAGCTTCCTGAAGAATTTACTCATCCTGAAAAATCCTCTCTTCCAAAATATAAGAAACTAAAAGAATCTCCTGAAGATTTAACGGCTAGGGCTGACGAGTATGAACGAGTCAGGAAGATAGTTATATCGGACCTTAGAAAGAATTACAAAAATCTTACAGATCCGGAAATAGAGGCGTCAGCAAATTCAATAGCTCAATTTTCAAATGATTTATCATCGACCGTGACCGATAATGTTCTCTTTAATAAATATAATGAAATGAAGAGAAACGGAGCCAACGCTGAATTGTTTTTCATTGCTCAGCAATCCGACCATCCCTTTTTAAGGTATCAGTTTAACAAAGACGTAGACCGACTACCTGATGAATCGCTTGGCAAATCCCACCAAGGTATATCAGAAACCGGCTTGCCTCGTGAGATTGAAGCTAAGATCAACGCAAATCTTGCACTTCAGTTGCGGCTAAAACTCTGGTGGGGTTGGCCGGGTGCTCCCTTCATGTGCATGGAGAACATGATGGTAGATGCCTTGGCATATCTTGTGAGAGAGGGATATCTCCGTCACCTTGGCGGCATGAAGTACGAATTGCCTGGAGACAAAGCCTCCGCTTTTGAAAAGGACCCAACTCTCATAACCCAACTTGGCGAAGCATTGAAGCTGCTTAACCCAACCAAGGTAGCAATTACGGCTGGTGGAGCCTTGGTCAAGGGTGGTCTATCAGCAGCAGGTACCGCGACTGCTCCCTACTGGATAAACCTTGGCAGGCACCTTTTAGGAATCTGACCAAAGAGCATCTGCTTGTTTTCTAGCAGCAGTATCAAGCACCACTACCACGCAGTTCGTCATAAAGAGCCTCGGACTCAGATACTACGGAATCTCGTTTACCAGAGATGATTTCTATCAAGCCATTGGTGAATGTTCTTCTGTCGATCACACGATTGAGTTCTTCCAGAGCGCTTTCGTGATCTTTTTTGAGTTGAAGGAATAATTTTGATTCCTCAATCCCATCATACTCCGTGAAGTCGTCGTTTATCTTTTGCACGTGCGCAACCAAACCTGCTCCAATAATCGCAAGTCCAATGCTGAGAAAGGTGATTTGCAAAATCTGATCCATGGATGCTTGGTTAGCAGTGGGTACTGGAGCAGAATCGAGTCCTGATATTTTAGGGCCTTGAGACAGATTAACAGCTGATTGTGCCTGCAAATATACCCAAGCGATTACCAGAAGGAGTCCTATTACCAAGAGCACGTTCTTCAAATAGGGGAACCAGGGTTGCTGATGCTTTTTATGGACATCCAAAAAGACCTTCAGCACAAAAGTTAGCGCCAAAACTCCCCCAATGGGAAAGAGAATAGAACGAAGCCATTCAAATCCTGCCGTGTCATGTAGGAAGATGGAATCATTGACGGCATCTACTACGATGAATAAACCAGCAACAAAAAGGAAGATTTTCTGCCAAATCTTCTTGTCTGTAGGGACGTTTGTAACAGCCTTGCCTGAAGTGTATTTTTCGTGAGCAGGAAGGTTATCCATTCTTTCCTGAGTCTGATCCACTTTAGCTCTAAGTTTAGAGATGGCCGGCAGAGTATTCTGATAGCTGGTGATGGTTTGGTCATCGCCCGCAAATTCCTTTTCAAAATCCAGACGAGACTGATTAACAGCATCTTGCTTGGTCTTTCCACTCTGGACGACCTTGAGAATCGCCTCTTTTGATACCTTAAATTCCTGACACCGCGCAGACATAATAGCCATGGTACGACTGTCATATTCGGAGGCATTCAAGATGGCTGGGGTCAATCGGACCCAAGCAACAGTATCCTTAATAGATGGAATGAGACTCATAAGATTTACAGTTGGTTATTAGTTTGGAATTTCCGTAGGAATTCTCACCCAAGCGCGGTTTTGCTCTCGGGATGGAGAGTCATCACCTTTCGTGCCATGGTTCCCTGAGATAGTGAAGGGATAGCTCATTAGGTGCCCCGAGTAGAGCACACGAACTTCACCAGAAAATCCCTTCGATGATTTGCCTTTGTAAGTATTGATCCAAACATCCAAGTCACGAGGGTTAACGGGTACATTCATCACAACGATTTCAAAACCATTCTTGGCATCGGGGTTTGTGAAATCCTTGAAGTGCTGGCCCTCAGGTGTCTGCTGCCTACCCCAATAGAGTTCCTGGGCTGCGCCTTTCATCTTCACATGCAGGTCCAAATCGGCATCTGGGGGGTTTTGATCGGTTCCCCATCGAAGTCCCACCAGACACATTCCAATGGGCGGCAAGGATTTTGGCCCCGGATGCTTTGCCCGGTAATCCTGAGCATCATCATTAGTGAGCCAAGACCACTCAACGCTACCCAAGTCAAGCGTTGGGGGGGTAGGAGTTGGTGTAGGTGCTGGGGTGGCGGTTGACACGATTGGTGGATTACTAACGAGTGACGAACTTGCAGCCTCATTTGTATTCGTTATCACATTGGTATGAGATGCAACATTAGTCGTAGTTTCATTAGTCGCGGTGAGATTGATCTTCGTGGTCCTGAGTTCCATGCTCTTGTCTGATGTGTCTGCTTTCAGTGAATCGAGGGCCACGATGTCCTGAAGATCATTCCGGAGCAGGTCTTGGAACGCCGTCGGTATATCCGTCTGAAAGGAAAGTAAATGGCCACCGCATTCGTTGAAATAGAGTGACCAGAACCTGCGGATCATTTCTCGATGGCTTTCCTTGGAAGGTGTTCCCCAGCAGTCGTCGTTCAGGATACAGAAGTAGATCTTGTTGTCCTGGAGGGTGGCTTTTCGATCTAGGGTACTGAAGACGCTGGTCGCATGATCCTGCGTTAAAAAGCCATCACTGGGCCATCCCTTTCGCATGTCATGAGCCTCGACATCATCGTGATAAAGAGGAGAGCCGATTAATAGAATCTCAGCATTCGTGTATGGGATTTTTTCGCGCCATGACTCCACAAGGGCAGGGACTTTGGTGATGGCGTTGGGATCTTGAGGACGCTTCAGAAAGTCCCTCAAATTGGAGACAGCTGATACTGCTGAGTTCAGTTGCAGGGCCCCTGTTCTCGCAGAAGCGGGTATGGTAAGTTCGGGAACGATCTGATCCAGAGTGCTGGCATCGTATAAAACAATGGTGTCACTAGGGAGCATTCCCTTGTTGGCAATTGCCTTCTGCCCGCCTCCGCCTGCAACGAATTTCTGGAATTCAACGAGAACCTGTTCTTTTTGCGGCTTGGTCAGATCTGGGGAGCAAAAAATGACGAAGTGCCGCGGGTCATGCTTTGGTTGAGCGGCCTGCAAACCATTCGTCAAGAATGTGGCAAGTATTAGACTGATAGTGAAAGCACTGAAGGATTGCATAGAGCAAGATGGTATAGGACGAGCAACGACGATTCAAGGATGCAGATGTTGAATTTATAAAATAGTCCCTAACTCATAAATAATCGCAAGTCATTCTTGGTGAGAACTATCCGAGAATAGATGATTTTAAGTTACCGTTGACATCAAACGACTGAACTAAATTTGAGCTGTAGTTGGGCCTAAGATTTACTTGTGTAGGAGTAAAACTATCCAACACACCATTGAGAGTACGTATCAAATTTGATTTCTCATCATAGATTTCGACTCTGCCAGGCCGTTGTACAACGTTGCCTATTGTGCGGGAATCCTGATTGGCACCAGCATTGGATGCATTGTCAGCCTGATTAGCCGCCTGGTTCTTACCTATAAAAGAGAGAAAGGCTGCGAAAATGGCCAAGAGAAAAAGGAAGGATACCAGAACCATTAGGAGTACTGAGTAAAAAGCGACCCCCTGATTTGTTTTTAACTTTATCCAGAAAAAGACCAGATTCAGAAGTAAGATTCCGGCCATAAATACAATGCACCCATGAATCAATTCATTAGAGCTGGGTATGGCTACAGAATGGGTCACATTAACTGAATCAATAATTAGAATGAAACCAGCTGCGCAGGATGTTATAGAGCAAAAAACTAGAAACTGTCGAAAAAAAGTTAGCGGTTTAAATCCCGCATGATTGATCACGCAGCGGGAATTGATAAATTTCCATTGTTTAATGATCCAGAAGACAAGCTTTGCTAGGGCATAACCGATCAGGCACACAACAGCAATTCCAACAATCATAGCCAGTATTGCTAAAGTAGTGCTTTCCGTGTTTTTCATGCTGAAATTAAACCAGAATATAATTTATTAGGCTCCAGAAGAAATGGATTTATATATTTTATTACTAGTTCGCTTTTTAAGGCATAAAGTTACTCCAAACACCTTGGTATAAACGTAGTTTGAAAATAGCACTGATTAGCTGATATATTTAACCATTATCTGGATCCTCAAAAATGGCATTTTTTGGGGTGATTCGGATCTGACCATCTTTTTCATGGGATTGATGTGGCAACCACTCCCCATATTCGGGCTGGCGCAGTAGACGCAGACATTTCCCCCCACTCCATGCACGTGGATACCCGTCGGAGGGTTTAGCTGGCACCCTGATCCATAGTTCGGGGAGTTGCAGTACCGACACCGACTGGGGTCATTCGGATGGTAATGGATCCGGGTGGCACTGTAGGCGCAACCTGTCCCCCAGTTCGTCGAGCCACAGTAGACGCATTTGCTGTTATCAGGCATGACAGACAGAAAATGCGTGAATCATCACATACCTGGAATCCGTGTAGGATATCCCTTCCTGTTACCAAGACGGTCGTAGGTCTGAACCATGTTGTTCCCAACCCTGACTGTCACCGTATCTGGGGTGAAATTGTAGAGGCCCTGCTCGGCAGGGATGGGGAACCCGATCTCGTTTCCGCTTCGGTCCAGCATGCGGAGCATGCTGCCTACTTGCTTGATGTTTGCAATAGGGATGTCGCTCATTTGTATTCTGGGAGGTGTTTTCGTATTTTCGGCCCTTACCAATCAAATCGTTCGATGGAACGCTTGGCCGTGGTGGCTGTCCAAGAAGGGCGGGTATGGCCACTGGTCTCTACCTTATCCAGAAAATCCTTTTGCACGATTGCGGGGTCAGTGCCGGTTAATCGGGAGACCTCATTCATGTAGAGCTGCTCGAGTTCGTAGTAGGAGATGACTTGGTCTGCAGCCTTTCTATGCTCGCTCCTCAGTGACTCAACGGAATTCTTTTCCTTCGAGGCGAGGTAGGTGAAAAGTCCTCCAACGGCGGCTGCTGAAACGGTGGCTACGGCCGTGATGGCCATGGAGGCGAGGTGTGATGAGTCCATGATATGTAAGTTTTTGTTGTATTTTTTAAAATGACCAGCAAAGCCGTGTCACTACAATGAAAAAGTGATGCCTTGTCGTCGCGGTTATGCGTATTCGCTACTTACGATCTAAAGACGCAGGTGTGGATTTATACCATGCGCTCACTTTCAGCTCCTGGATGTATTCACGGATAGGTGCAAAAGGTGGGCTTTCAAGTGCCGATTCCAGAGCAAAAGGATCCTTTTTCAGCGCCATGAGCATGGCTTCCTTGGCCTCTTCTAGGCGCTCGAGTGCGCAGAGACGAGAGGCTAATTCATAGTAGAGGCAGAAATCAGGCCCATATCTCCTCAACCCTTCCCGAAGGACTTCAACCGCTGCCGCATTGCCCTCTAATCTGCTGGTCACGTCATCAAGGAAGAGCCAGTTCCATGAATCATGGGGCTCAGCCTCCACAAGTGCACGAGCCCAACGGGCGGCTGTAGGTAAATCCTTGAAATCTTCATCTTCGTAGACCTGATGCCGAAGTCTCCGGCGCAAGACTTCGGCATGCCATTCGTAGTCTCCCGGGATTTTCCCTAATTCTGCCTTGGCTGCTTGGAAATCGTACTGAGCAACGAACCCATCCACGAGGTGTAGGAGCTTCGCAAGCCCCTGATCTTGCAATTCTACAATCGACCCTTCATCAGTATTGAAGGGTTGCCGGCGCATGCAAAAACCCTAACGCAAGACACCCTCATGCGGTCAAAAGGAAAAGTAAAAATTAAAAAAGGGGCCCATTGTCCCAATCAGGTTGGAAGATCGGATACGGAGCAAGGACAACAAGCGAAGCTAGTGAGTAGTACCCATCACAAAGACTGGCAGTTTTGGGGAGGAGCTAGGACGACTATCTAAGTTGTAGTAGGGCTATTGCCTCGCCATCTCCCGTTGGCCTCCCCCCTATCGGGGTTGTACTCGGTACAGGCAACTCCGTGCCTCCCAGTACGAGGCGTTGCAAGCGAGTGATGACGCCACTCCGTGCCGAAAGACCCAGCCTTTTAGAGATCGTCGTCGTCAGAGGACGACCCCTTCTTCACTCCACGCAGTTTTGCCTCAATGAAGGCATCGATATCGCCATCCATGACCTCCTGGACGTTGCCGGTCTGGACGCCAGTGCGGTGATCCTTGACCATCTGATAGGGCTGGAAGACATAGGAGCGGATCTGGCTACCCCAGGCGATTTCACCCTTCTCCCCGTACTGCCTGTCGATCTCGGCACGTTTCTTATCGGCTTCAAGTTGGTAGATCTTGGCCTTGAGCAACTGGAGAGCTTGTTCACCGTTCTTTCCCTGACTTCGCTGAGCCTGACAGGCAACCACAATTCCCGTGGGAATGTGGCGAAGGCGAACGGCGGTTTCCACCTTATTGACGTTCTGCCCCCCCTTACCTCCAGAGCGGAAGGTAGAACGCTCGATATCCGCGGGATTGATCTCGATGGGGGCGTCGATGATCTCCGGTGTCACGTCGATGCTGGCGAAGGAGGTGTGGCGGCGCTTTGCTGAGTCGAAGGGGGAGATGCGCACGAGGCGATGAACGCCACGCTCGGCCTGGAGGTAGCCATAGGCAAAGTCACCCTTCACCTCGATGGTGACCGACTTGATGCCGGCTTCCTCTCCCTCCTGAATGTCCATGACCTCCGCGGTGAAGCCGCTTCGCTCGATCCAGCGCTTGTACATGCGCATGAGCATGTCCGCCCAGTCACAAGACTCGGTGCCCCCTGCCCCCGAGTTGATCGTGAGGTAGGCGTTGCTCTTATCGAAGTCTCCGGAGAGGAGTTGCTGGAGTTCGAACTTCTCGATTTCGCCAGTCAACGTATGGAATTCCTTCAAGACCTCACCCGCAGCCTGGGCCTTGGCGGCGGGGTCGGGATCCTCCATGGCCATTTCCTTGAGAATTTCCAGGTCACCGACACGCAGCTCCAACTGCCCAAGCGGGCCTAGCTTCGCCTTGATGGACGAGACCCTTCCCATGTCTTTCTGGGCTGCCTCGCGGTTATCCCAAAATCCGGGTTCCGCCATGCGGCCCTCAATGGCCTCGAGTTCCGCTGCTAGTCCAGGAGCGTCAAAGAAACCTCCTGAGCGAGCCGAGACGGTCGGCAAGCCCGGAGGCATCCAAAAGGGAGAGGTCTATTTGTTGTTCAGACATGAAGAGAGAAGTGGGAGAGAAAAATATGGAAATCAGGAAACCAGGAACAGAACCATGATGTGTATTCTAAAAAACAGAGAAATATAATAACGGTCAGTCATCCAAAGATCGCCTTCATTTTCCTGAGTTCTTGAGTTCCATATTAAAACTCCTGCTGGAGGAGTCTTTGTTACCAGAGGTAATCAGGAGCGCGGTTTGGCGCTGCTCAGGCGAAAGATCGTCTCACCATTCTTCATGAGATCGAGGCGATCACGTGCAATCATTTCAAGATAATCCTTATCGGTTTGGAGAAGATGGGCCTCCTGTTCATGCTCAGCGGTGGATTTCTTCAGCTCGTCAAGATGTGCTGTCTGAGCGGCGAGATCCTTCTTCATCTCGGAGAGCCGGATCCACTGCGGGTAGAAAGTGAATCCCGCGATTAGCAGTGCACAGGCTCCAATCAGCCCCAAGACGACCCTCATCGCAGTCGGAAGGAACTCCGACTGCGAGCGGCGACGTGAATTCGTATGGGCGACGTGACTGCCGTTCATCGAGCTTTTACTAGCACCTTAGCTTGCCGCCGTAAACAGCATCTTCACCGAGTTGTTCTTCGATGCGGAGGAGTTGATTGTACTTGGCGACGCGATCAGTACGGCAGAGTGAGCCGGTTTTGATCTGGCCAGCATTTGTGGCGACGGCGATATCGGAGATTGTTGTGTCCTCGGTCTCCCCAGAGCGATGACTGATGACGGCGGTGTAACGGTTCTCCTTAGCAAGCTCGATGGCGTCGAAAGTCTCAGTGAGTGAGCCGATCTGGTTTACCTTCACGAGGATGGAGTTGGCGACACCCTTCTCGATTCCCTTGCGGAGGAACTCGACATTCGTCACGAAGAGATCATCACCGACGAGTTGGATCTTGTCACCGAGAGCCTCGGTGAGGAGCTTCCAGGTCGCCCAGTCGTTCTCGGCGCAGCCATCTTCG
>CAIKYN010000213.1 GCA_903831635.1 uncultured Spartobacteria bacterium | reverse complement strand
TTCCTTACGCCGACTTCGTCACCACAACCACGCACAAGAGCCTGCGCGGCCCACGCTCAGGACTCATTCTCTGCAAGGAGCAGTATGCGAAGAAGATCGACGGGCAGGTCTTCCCCGGTGTCCAGGGCGGCCCGCTCATGCAGGTCATTGCGGCAAAGGCCGTCTGTTTCCATGAGGCACTCCAGCCCTCATTCAAGGAGTACGCGAAGCAGATCGTCAACAATGCCAAGGCGCTGGCCGCACGTCTCTCCATGCTTGGCTACACGATCAGCTCAGGAGGCACTGACAATCACGTGCTTCTCGTCGATCTCCGCTCAAAAGGCATCAATGGTCTTGAGGCTCAGGAGGCGCTCGATAAGGCCGCCATCACCGTCAACAAGAACGCCATCCCCTTCGACACGGAACCCATTAGTAAGACCGGAGGAATCCGCCTTGGAACTCCAGCCATGACTACCCGTGGCTTCAAGGAGGAGGAGATGATGCAGGTCGCCGACTTCATTGATACAGGCCTCAAGGCTCGCAATGATGAAGCTGCCCTCGCCAAACTCCGCAAAGAGGTCACGTCCTTCACTGCGAGGTTTCCTCTGCCCTGAGGCCAGAGAGTTACAGCGTTAAAACGTGAAACGTTACAAAGGGGTCAGCATATCCATCGACCCCAACTGTTGGCTTTTTAACCTTTTAACCTTTTAACCTTTTTTAACTTTCCACCACTTTCTCCATGCCCACACCACTTGTGAATCCTCTTCGTGAAGGGATCGCCAACCGCCTCTCACCCGAGCCTTGCACGCTCGTGATTTTCGGGGCGACCGGTGACCTCACACACCGCAAACTGATCCCGGCACTCTACAATCTGGCTGCCGAGGGAGCTCTTCCTCCGGCTCTCACGATTATCGGTTTTGCCCGACGCGAAAAGACCTCCGAACAGTTCCGTAAGGAGCTCGAGGAGTCGACACGCAAGTTCTCCCGGACTCCGCTGAACGAGGAACTCTGGGCACAGTTCGCCTCTTCAATTATCTACCATCAGAGCCCCTTCGATGAGGCCGAGGGTTACACCTCGCTCTCGAAGCAGATGAAAGAGGCTGATATAAAGAGCGGAACCGGGGGCAACCGCCTCTATTACCTGGCCGTCGCACCCGACCAGTTCCCCGTGATCCTGAGCCACCTGAGGGAGAGCGGACTGAGCACCGCTACTCCGGGAAGCTGGGCTCGCGTGATCGTCGAGAAACCTTTTGGCAAGGACCTCAAGAGCGCACAGCTTCTTAACACACTTGTCAGTGAGGTCTTCCCTGAATGCGACACCTATCGTATCGATCATTACCTAGGCAAGGAGACCGCGCAGAACATCATGGTGATGCGCTTTGCCAATTCGATCTTCGAATCACTCTGGGATTCCAATCACATCAGCCACGTGCAGATCACGGCTGTCGAACCTCTCGGTGTCGAGGGGCGCGCAGGCTACTACGATACCTCGGGAGCCATGCGTGACATGATCCAGAATCACCTGCTTCAGCTCCTCACTCTCACGGCCATGGAGCCCCCCACCAGCCTGAGCGCCGACGCGATCCGCGACGAGAAGGTGAAGGTACTCCGTTCCTTACGCCCTCTCCGTGGTGATGATGTCTTCAAGCATGTCGTCCGCGCCCAATATACCGCCGGCCTCATCAACGGCCAACCCGTCCCGGGCTATCGCGAAGCCGAGGGTGTTCCCAAGGATTCGACCACCGAAACCTATGTGGCACTTCAGGTGAACATTGATAACTGGCGCTGGGCCGGTGTCCCTTTTTTCATCAGGACGGCCAAGCGGATGCCCAAGGGAGGCACCGAGATCGCCATCACTTTCAAGAGCGTTCCCCGCGTCCTCTTCAACCAGACCGGTGAGGGACTTGACGAGAATGTCCTTGTGATCCGCATCCAACCCGACGAAGGAGTCTCTCTCCGCATGAGCGCCAAGATGCCCGGTTCCAGCCTCCGGATCGAACCGGTTAAGATGGATTTCCATTACGGCACCTCCTTCGGCAAAGCGACTCCCGAGGCCTACGAACGCCTCCTGCTCGACGCAATGTCCGGTGACGCCACTCTCTTTGCACGACGCGACGAGGTGGAGGAGGCGTGGGCCTTCGTCGATGGGATCGAGGAAGCGTGGAAGACCCGCTCCGATGATCTTGCCTTCCACACAGCCGGCTCCTGGGGACCGGCCGAGGCAGCCGACCTGGCCGCTCGTCACGGCGTCACCTGGAGGAGAATGTGAGCTTCATCCCCGGCATCCCGGTGCCGATCGGCGGCATCGAAAAAGAACTGGGCAAGCTCTGGGAGGAGAGCGGCGATACGAAGACCCGTGCCTCGCTCATCAATCTGGCTATTTACAACGAGAAGCCCGGCTCCCTCGAGAGGAACACGGAGATCATCCGCGGCATCGCGGGAGAACATGCGATGCGTGCGATCCTTGTCCAGGCCGACCCAAAGGCCGAGGGATCCAGTGCCGACGCATGGATCACCATGCACTGCTACCTACGAGGGTCCAAGGGCGGCTCCGTCTGCAGCGAGCAGATCTCCTTTGAGTTAGCCGGCATGGCGGCACGATCGCTTCAAAGTGTCGTTTTCTCGCATCTCGACTCTGACCTCCCTCTCTGCCTCTGGTGGCAGGCCGATTTCCGTCCTCCGATCGATGGCAAACTCTGGCGCTGGGTTGACAGATTGCTTTTTGATAGCAGGCATTGGAAAAATCCCAAGGAGCAGTTCGATTTGATCCGTCAGATCGCCGGACTTGCTGAGGCACGTACCGTGCTCTGCGATCTGAACTGGGCTCGATCATTACCCGTGCGCCAAGCGCTGGCTGCTATCTTCGATATCCCCGGCACATTGGCCGAGCTTCAACTTTTGAGAACACTCGAGCTCGATTATGCTCACGGATCACGCACTACGGCTCTGCTCCTCGTAGGCTGGTTGGCAGATCGACTTGGATGGAGCCTCTCGAATCCATCAACCAATCCGGAGTTCCGGGATGCACAGGGTAATACGATCCATGTGAACCTTACAGAGGCCGAGGGGGCCAGCATCTCCCGCATGAGACTTGCATCCGAGAAAGCGGAGTTTCATCTTCTTCGTGAATCGGGATCGGATCTCTATGTCACCACGGCAACGGGATCGGAAATTGCTACCACGAGCAGGATGGTCCGCGCACCTCGCGAGGAGACCCGGGAAATTCTCTTGGCCGAGCTCTCTCGAGGTGGACGTCATCCCCTCTACACAAAGGCAGTGAAGGCCGTCGAAGGCCTCTGGACCTGAAGAGTTTTCTCTTAAAACTCAGCCGGTTTTGGCGTCGGAATCGTCAAGGCCGGCGCGGCACTTGGTAGATCCATAGGAGTGACGGGCTCTGCCTTCCTGACCTCTTTTTCATCCACCGCCAGAGCCGCTGCGACATTCGTGGCACCAGCCGCCCCACTTCCCTTTCCATCCGCACCTGGGTCCTTACCATCAGGTGTTGTGGCTCGGGCCACCTTAATGCTCGTATCATCGGCAGCTCCCACGCTCAATGTGGGATTCACGGAGCGGTAGAGATCGTTCTGGGCTAGCAATGTGGGAGCATTGACAGGAATGGGGCGCACCCTACTCAGATCCACCGCCGCAGCTGCCCTGGGCCACTCGGCCTGATCGACATCACGATTATAACTCCGCACCCCTCCCCCATGAATATCGCAGACCCCGGTGGGCATCTCTGCCTCCGTGGCATACTCGGTGGCCATCATGCCGGTCAGTTTGCGACATCCTTCCGCGGGGAGTAGTCCGGAACTTCTGCAGATCTCGACCTTCTTAAGTCCGGAGGGAAGCTCAAGTTCACGGGCGGGGAATGCCGCGAGCGATGCATTCATCACTTGAGCCCAGATAGGAAGAGCAAGATCCTTCCCGAAAGCTCCACGATAGATCTTCTGCGGCTTGTCGAATCCCACCCAGACTCCGCAGGTCACGGCGCTTGAGTAACCCACGAACCAAGTATCGGTAAAGTTGTATGCCGTCCCGGATTTTCCAGCCAGAGGGGCGTTCGTTGCGACTCCCGAAGCAACAGCCTCTTGGGCACACGCTTTGAAAAGTGCATCCTGCAGGATAGTATGGACCTGAAAGGAGGCCTCCGCAGGGAGTACCTCGACACGAGTCACGGGATTCTCGTAAAGCAGATTACCCTCCTGATCGGTGATCCGGGTGATCGTGAAGAGTTTGGCCGGCCGAGTTCCTCCACCGGGGAAAGCCGTGTAGGCAAGAGTCAGCTCATCAAGGGACATCTCGCTTGAGCCGAGATACGCATTGGCGACATCGCGGAGCGGGGATCGAATGCCGGCGGATTTACAGAATTCACCCAGCTTATCGAGTCCGGTCTTATACCCCAGGCGAATGACGGCAGCATTCTTCCCCCTCGCAACCGCTTCATGCGAGGGCATCGGCCCCTCATACTCATTGTCAGGGCGCTCAACCCCCCATTCTCCCAAGATGCCGTTGTCCCCTCCGATCATGACGAAGTGATTGTCGATACAGTCATCGTCAACCGGTTCTCCAGGGAAAACACCGTTAGCATAGGCGGCTGCGGCCACCAATGGAGTAAAGAGCGTACCGGGCGGACGGCGTCCCTGAACGGCGCGATTGTATTCGCTATGCAGAAAGTCACGTCCACCAGCAACCGCCAGAATGCCTCCGGTGGCATTCTCCACCGCAAGGACTGCACCTTGGAGATATCCGGGTGATGGCATTGTGACAGGTTCCCCACGCTGCGCGGCCTCTTCCATCTTCTCGTTGATCTGATGATATTGCTGATAGGTGATATGACCGAACCCCGGCTGGCTCTCTACCTCGGCAAGGTGGCTTTTCACCGCACGCTCCGCAGTCATCTGGAGCTTTGCATCAAAGGTCGTCTGGATCTGGACTCCCTCATTCATGGCCGTATCATATCCCAGAGCCGCAATCGCCTGCTGGCGCACCAGATCGATTGCATAGGAGATCCTGTTGGGATTGGTCCTCTTGCGAACCGAGAGATTCAATTCGATCGCTCCATCATATTCCTCGCGCGTGATCAGATGCATCTCCCGCATGCGACCGAGGACGAAATCGCGGACCTTCTTCGCCCCGGTCGGATTATTCCATGGGGAGTAATAGTTAGGGCTTTTCAGCAAACCAGCGAGCATGGCGCACTCTCCGACACTGAGATCCTTGGCAGCCTTCCAGAAGTAGCCTCTGGCCGCAGCCTCCACCCCGTAGAACCCGCTCCCGAAGTAGACTCGATTGAGGTAATACTCCATGATCTTCTCCTTGGTGAGATGATCCTCGATGCGCTGTGCCAGGAACATTTCCAGAAGCTTGCGGCGGTAGCTCTTCTCATGGAGATCGAATGAGTTTCGCGCCAACTGCTGGGTCACCGTGCTGGCTCCCTGCTTCACCTTTCCCTGGTGCCAGTTACTCACCGCCGCGCGAAGAACTCCGAAGTAATCGACACCATGATGTTCGAAGAACCTATTATCCTCCTCGGCAACAACAGCATTCACCATCTCCTTCGGGATCTGGTCATAAGGAATCGGAAGACGATTCTGGATGAAGATCTTGCCCATCTGCTGTCCATTACGATCCATAATGACGCTCGCCGACTCCATCTTTGGGATCTTCGCCAGATCAAAGGCTTCGGCCTTGGCTTTGAACTCGGAAACCAGCCAACCATAGACAATCAAAGCCCCCAAAGCGGCAAGGATCAGGAGAGCAACGGGCACGAGAAACCAGAGCCGCAGAAACCATGGTTTCCGGCGACGTTCACTCTTCTCTTCCCAGCTGTAGCGATGGCGTGCGATCCGTCATCTTTTCCATGAAACCCCTTCTCGGGCAAGCAATCAGGAAGAGGCCGCAGGGGGCGATTGCCGCTCCGTTCCCCCAATCCAGATCCCCTTAAGCTGCCAGTGATCGTTGAAGCGTATCAGGTTGGCCGTTTTGCCCGAAGCAAGTGATCCGAGCACGTGACCCAGACCGAGGGATTTTGCGGGAACCAGAGTCGCCATGGCCACCGCCTCTTCCAGAGGCACTCCGACCTCTGCAACCATAGTTCTGACTCCATCGAAGAGGGTCGAGGTACTCCCAGCTAGACAGCGAGCACCACTCTCCCCCGTCCAAGCCGCCCCTTTCTCAACATGACAACGAAGGCCCCCCAACTCGAAGCTCTCACCCTCCCCTAGCCCGGCCCCAGCAGTGGCATCGGAGACCAGAGCGATTTCCGCCCATCCCTTGGTCAGCCATGCTTCGCGAAGCAGTTCCGGGTGAACATGAACTCCATCGGCAATTAACTCACAAACGACTCCCGGAGTCTCCAGCGCCGCCTCTGCAAGACCGCGTCTTGGAGTCGCCCCTGTTTTGCGCAGAGAGGACATCGCATTGTGAAGATGCGTCACTTGAGTGATTCCAGATCTGAAACCGGCCATCGCCTCTTCATTCGTGGCATTTGAATGACCAGCACTGACTGCAATTCCGTTGCTCACAAGTTCACGAACAAGATCCTCTACTCCCGGAATCTCAGGGGCAAGGGTCATGCGCCGAATCACCGACGCATGATTCAAAAGACGGGAGGTTTCCTCCCGCGAGGGATGTCGAAGCATCTCCATCCGATGGGCTCCCCTTCGATGCGGGGAGAAATAAGGGCCCTCCAGATGAATCCCGGCAAGGCGCAATGAAGAATCCCCCTCCACTTCCCTATATTCCTGGGCACACTCCAGCACAGCTAGCATCTCCACAATCGAGGAGGCTACCGTGGTCAGTAGGGTCGTCGTCGTGCCCCTGGATCCATGATAGTTCAGAATCCTCGCGAAGGCATCCGGCGTCGCCTCCATGGCATCGCGCCCCAAAGCACCGTGGCAGTGGATGTCGATCAGGCCAGGGGCGATAAAGTCACCACCGCAATCGACGCTCTGCCTCACGCTAGAAATGGAAACCTCTTCTCCTGAGGGGAAGATCGAGCGAATCACCCCTTCTTCGACGAGCAAAGAACCGGAAACAATTCCCTCATCCGGAGTAAGAATGACCCGGGCGTTCGTGAAAAGGGTCGCCATGACTCAGCAAGCCTTAATCCAAGCCAGGCAAGAGTTTGATTCCATCGACCATCCTGCAGGAGTGCACGGCGTAGTTTTCGGCGTATTCAGGATGACTGCGTGGGTAGGCAATCTCCACCGCAGTCCGGACATCCATCTCACTCTCGCTGAGCACCAGGGCTCCACTCGCTCCCCGATCCCCCCCTCCGAGCATCCGCTCACCGAGAACGCCAGGAATACTCCGCACGATATCGCACATGGTTTCGAGTTCCTTGCCTGAGATCTGATAGTCATCCCGAAGACCTAGCCCATCAGCTCGGAAAATCGCTCCCACCTCCGCTATGTTCCCCTGCTGCCAAGCCTCGAGCATTCGTTCAAAACGCTGCTGGGCATGGTAGATATAGTCGAGCCTCTTGCAGAGATGAGGATGACTCTCACCGAACTTCGTAAGAATTGAGCGGAAGAGTTCCTCGGAATGGACATCCCCAAGGGTCTTGATGCCAAAGGACTCCGCACAGAGAGAGACCATCTCACGGCATTCCGAGTGGCGGATCCTGTAGGTCGACTTCTCAAGTCCCGGCCTGATCGTTCCTGTATCGAGACTCATGATGCGAAAGTCTGGAGTGCCCGTGCCGAGAGGGACATGTCGGATCGATCGGTCAGCCGGGTTATAGTGCGTCCCCATCCCTTCGCGCGCGAAGAGGATCATGATCTGATCCAGATTCCCGCATGGAGAGCCGATATACTCGTTCTCCACGGCCTGAGCTAGATCCACGATTCCCATCTCCGAGGGAAACTCGATCCCATTCACCTCCGCGATCGTGATCAGCAGATTGAGCGTCAGCGATGCGGAGCGGGACATTCCACCCCCGGGAATATTTCCGTAACAGACAGCATCGATTCCCTTGCGAAGATCGTATCCGTTTTTCTTGAGAATCCAGGCAACCCCGAGAGGAAAACGCGACCAGGAATCAGGAGCCGTTCCCGGCTCTGGAATCGAGTCAAGCGCCACATCGATGAGGCCATCCTGCTCGAAGTTCCCACTAAAGAGACGGAGACGCCCCAGATCATTAGGCTTGTAGGCCATCCAGATGAATCGGTCGGTACCGACCCCGAAGAGCTCCGTGCCATTGTAATCCCCATGCTCAACTCCCAGACAGAAGCGCGAGGAGGAGCGGCGGATCGTTGAACCCGCCAGAGAAAGCCCCACCTTGGTGGCGAGTCCTGAAAGGATATTTCTGATGCCTGTATCGTGATCTCCGGGTTGTTCCTGAAAGTGCTTCATTGTTGGGAGGGGAATAAAAATGGATTGAGGAATTTGAACGTCGTTTCAGGAGTTCCCTGATGGTAAAAAACTATCGGAATGATCGGAGAGCTCAACGCCAATGCTACCAAGGAACAACGTTACTGCTGGGGCTTTGATCTCGGCGGCACGAAGATCGAAGGAGCCATCCTCGACCCAGCTCATCCCGACAAGGCCCTGCATCGACTACGCGTGCCCACCGAATCGTCGGAAGGGTACGATCATATCCTTGACCAGTTTTCGAAGTTGATTGTCCAGCTTGAGCAGGCTTCGGGAATCAAGCGTCCGGAGCTGGTTGGCGTCGGCACTCCCGGAGTCATCGTCCCATCCACGGGACTTCTCCGTAACTCCAACACCCTTTGCCTCAATGGTCACTCTCTTACTCAAGACCTTGCTGTCACCCTGGGGTGCGATGTGATCGTGGCCAACGATGCCAACTGCTGTGCTCTGGCTGAAGCGACGCTCGGTGCAGCCAAGGGCTGTCATACCGTCTTCGGAATCATCCTTGGAACCGGTGTCGGCGGAGGGATAACGATTGACGGGAAGATCTTGAGCGGAGCACATGGCATCTGCGGCGAGTGGGGACACAATCCCATCCCTGGCGAGATCACACCCTGCTACTGCGGGCGTTCGGGATGTGTGGAAACAGTGATCTCGGGGCCGGCCCTGGAGCATTTTTATAGGGAACAGTCAGGTAGTGAATTTCTCACTCACCTCCGATTACCAGCGATCGCAGAGCTGGCTGGAAAAGGAGATCCCGCAGCCAGGGCAACCCTGGAGAGACTTCGGGAAAAGTTCGCCATGGCCCTGGGCGCTGTGATCAATATCCTCGATCCGGACGCCATTGTCATCGGTGGTGGTGTTGGAAACCTTGACCTTCTTTATCAAGAAGAGACCAGAGCCGCTATCCTGCGGCACCTGTTCAACGATCAGTTCACAACCCCGATCCTGCGCCCTGCCTTGGGAGATAGCGCAGGAGTCTTTGGAGCAGCAATGCTCACCAAGAAATAACTACGATAAAGAAAGCGGAACTTCTACTTCTTCCGGGAAGCACGAAGTGCTGATCCCCACATGAGGATCCCAAACAGGAGGAGTGCGGCGCCCCAGATCATGTTGATATTGATGCCGAGTGAGACCTTTTCAGGACTCAGGATACCCGTGGCGGCCAGAAGGAGGCCGATCAGGGTGAACATCATGCCGATCGGAAAGCGAATATCGAGGCCCATGGAATTTAATGTGTTAGGGGTTGGAAGCTGGGAGTTGGGAGGGAAATAGATATTAGGTCTTACCAGAAGATATAGTTCAGGATGACGCAGACGATCAGCAGGACAATACCGATCGTACCCGGGCGTGCGTACCAAAACTGATCGACGGTCTGCTTTGGCGTCAGTGAGTAGACGAGGCCTTTCAGTTCTTCATCGCTCTTGGTGCGTCGGGTTGCCAAGGAGATGCCGACAGTGACCAGGAAGCAGACCGTGAAGGCGAAGCTAGCAAGCCAGAAGTTCTGAGCCATATCGCTGGGGAGGGTCCAGAAGATGTGGATGTAGCCACCTTTGACACCGGGAAGGTTCCCCACCGAGATCGTGCAGGCATGGAAGAGGGCAGAGGCTGCCGTTCCGCAAAGGAGACCGATGAATGCACCAGTACCGGTCGTGCGCGACCAGAACATCCCGAGCAGGAAAGTGGCGAAAAGCGGGGCATTCACGAAGGCAAAGACCAACTGAATGATGTCCATGGCATTCGTCCACATGCTTGCGAAATAGGCGGCCCCAATGGAGAGAAGGATGCCGGCCACCGTCACCACGCGCCCCATCCAGGAGTAGTGCTCATCGCTTTTGTCCGGGGCGATATAGGCCTGGTAGAGATCGTAAGTCCAGACCGTGTTGAAGGCGGTAACATTGCCAGCCATGCCGGACATGAAGGAGGCCAAGAGCGCAGTCAGAGCCAGACCCAGAAGACCGCTAGGGCAGTATCGCTTTACGAGTGAGAGGATCACCCCGTCGTAGTCGTTCACCACCGCATCTTGAATTCTAATGGCTAACTGGGCATCGGAAGTCCCTGGTGCTGACTTGAGCAATTCCTCCACCTTCGCGGCATTGAAGGAGGTTCCCGCCGCCGAAGAGAGCGCCTTCGAGGTTGCAGCGACATCGACTCCAGCGGCAGTAGACTGTCGTACAGCTGAGATAGCCGCCGGCATCTTTGCCTCGGCGATCACGGCTTTCGGGAACTGGTATCCCTTCCCCTCGGTCGCAGAGAGTGCCAGCGCAATCATGCCCGGGAGAATCACAAGCAAGGGGAAGAGCATCTTGGGAACTGCGGCGATGAGCGGCGTGTTACGCGCAGCCTTCATATCCTTGGCTGCCATCGCACGCTGGACAACAAGGAAGTTCGTGCACCAGTAGCCGAAGGAGAGAACGAACCCGAGGCCGAAGACCATCGCGAAGAGATCGATTCCCATCGGATTAGCCGAGGGGCCTCCGAGTAGTGGCTTCCAAGCACTTGTCCAGGCATCGGAGTGGAATGTCGTGGAGGCGGAATCTGCCAAATTAAAGGCCGAGGGATTCACGGCCACCCCGGCAAGCTTCTGCTTGATAGCACTCCATCCACCAGCATCCCTGAGTCCAAGCCAGACCACGGGAGCGAAACCGAGGACGATCATGAAGAACTGGAGCACCTCCGTGTAGATCGCAGAGGTCAGTCCTCCCTTAAGCACATAGAGTAGCACGATGAAGGAGCATACCCACAGAGAGATATTATATTCCCAGCCGAGAAGGTTGTGCAGGAGCTTCGCCAGTGCGTTGAGTGAGATTCCCGAGGCGAAGATGGTCATCACCGCAAAAGAGACCGAGTTGAAAGCACGTGCACGCTCATCGAAGCGGAGCTTCAGATACTCAGGAACGGAACGGGCCTTGGAGCCGTAGTAGAAAGGCATCATGAAGACCGCCAGGAAGATCATCGCAGGAATCGCCCCCACCCAGTAGAAATGGCACGTGGCGATGCCGTATTTGGCACCGCTGGCCGCCATGCCCACGAGTTCCAGGGCACCGAGATTCGCAGAGAGGAAGGCAAGCCCCGTCACCCAGGCCGGGATGTTGCGGCCGGAGAGGAAGAAGTCGGCCGAGGTCTTCATCTGCCGCTTCAAGGCGAACCCGATACCGATGACGAAGACGACGTAGAGAGCGAGGATCGAGTAATCGACCACTCCGAGATGGACGGATGGGGTGTTCATGGGGTGAGAAAATGAAAAGGGAAAGCTACTGCAACGAAAAGTCTAAAAACATACAACGCACATTCACTAAAAGAGGCACCAAGAAATACAGGTGATTCCCAGGGATCACAGGGATGAATGGGATAAAAGTGATTGGAGAGAGGGAAAGGGAAAGTTGACACCACAGAGTGAAAACCGAGGGGGATTCAAGGTAGAGTCAAAGGGGAAACATGTTACATGTTGGAGTCATTGGCATGGAGTTGACGGATTAAAGAATCCGTTAATGAGCGTGATGGATGGAAGGCCTCTGCAAGTTGACTTGCGAGAGCATCGACTCTATCACTGCACGATCAGCTGTGCGGATCGACCCCATACCAATTTCTTCCTGCCGGCCCCTTCTCAAACTCGGCTGTTAACTCTGCAAGTCCTCAGTGGTAAAAATCTGCCGTCATCAAATCGTTGCGACTCAGTATTAGATGGAGCCTAGCTTCCATCATTCAGCAATAAAGAAACCCCACGATTTCTAGCACCGGTGGTTTTTGTGCCTTTTGTAGCCGAATGCTTACCTTAACAACTCTACAGATGTGGTCGGTAGGTCTTCAGTGAGCCATTGTAGGGATCGATCACGATGGTCGTGTAATTGAGCGGCAGGCTGTTGGAATTAGCGCCATTCATATCGGAAGCATTCACCACGGTGACACCCCAAATGTTTGTCGCAAGCGAGGTGGCTGCCAGGGAGGTCGATCCACTCCGATAGTACTGGAAACTTGCGTAAGTATAGTTGGATCCGGCTCGGGGAATCGTATTCGTCGGTGCGGAGTTCGTTCCAGCACTCAACAAGGTGGAGAGATTCGTGCTTGCGGAGATGATCACCGAATTGGGAAGAATTTGAGTCTTCATCATGGGAGAATAGTTGCCGGAATCATCCACCGTGAAAGCTTGGATCGCATGTCCTTGCCCCGTATCACCCGGGAGTTCCTTGTTGGTGTAGCTGTAGAACCTCACCTCCACCGTCTGTGCCTTGCTCACCGCCGTCTGGCGGGCCAGACTCAGAACTCCGATCACCTTATCCGAGGCCTGAGTCAAGGCCGTTCCCCGGAGTGCTGAGTTCAGCGTCGGCCCCATCAACGAGGCCATGATGACGATGATCGTGATGACGATCAGGAGCTCAACAAGACTGAAACCTGCGGATCTCGGCTTTATCACGGCGTGAACTGTTTCGCGTTGAAGACGCGGAATTGGTAGAAGGAGTCCATGCAGTTAGTGCTGGAAAGTGATGCCCCACCACTAGAACTCGTGACAGCTGAAGCAAAATCAGGAATGGATGGATTGCTCGGATCAATAAAGCGCTCGATCACGGCTGAACCACGCTGTTCACCGAGCACCTTGTCGGTAATCCCGCCTGCACTCGGATCGACCCAGGTCGCATAGGCATCCGATGCGTGCGCAAATTGGTTTTGCTTCAGTGTCTGAACACGGTAGTGAATCTGGTAAGTGTTCGATTTGGTTGTTAAGCGGGGATAGAGGTAACCATATGGACGCTCTCGAAGGTTATCACCCGTGAGGCCTTTACGCGTGGTTCCGGGATTACTGTACCACCATGATTTCACCAACGAATTCCCAGAGGTGAACGTAATCGCCGTTCCACTGCTATTGGTTAAAGGAAGTAGATTATTCGTGGGGTAAGTCGAGGAAGGCTGGCGGGCCGGATAGAGCCAGATGGAACAGATCTCCGAGGCCGAGTGAAAGAGGTCATTGCTCCCGAATCGATTCGTGAACTGGGCGAGTGTGTCGACGGGATTGATCGGATAGTGGAAGTAAAAATTGGCGGAATTCGTAGCCAACTGATTGTAACTAGTACCCGCGGGATAGGTTGTGGTGCCGAAATTACCCGGGTACTTATACATGCCGGCATAGGATTCATCGATTGCTGTGATCATCACTGACTTCATCACACCCCGGATCGCCGAACTGCGTGTGATATAGTTAAAGGGGGCTATGGAGTAATTCATGTTCACCTTTCCGGCCGTCGAGAAAGGATCACTGATAGGGTATGGCTCCACCACAGGCATCTGGAAGAAATCAAGAAGGAGATGATCGGGCGGAATCGTATTGGTCGCAGTGGAGCCACCCTCGCTGTATCCAGAGGCGGCATTGCGAGTGGCGAGGAAGTTTGTGGAGGGAGCATTCGGATTCGGCGAGAACTGAAGCGTGAGCCAGGAATTCGTCAGTATGTTCGTGCTGGGAGAGGAGACGCTGCTCATCTGTGCAAAACCCACGGGAAGCGAACCGAACACGATTGCCGAGGGAACCATCCTATTCGGCGACATCAAAGTCTTGCCCGAAGGTTGATACATGGTTGTGTAATATGGATTAAAATATTGTCCGTAGGTCCAGTTTGTACTGAACATTCCGTACCCTTCATCCACCTTGTTAATGAAGGGGCCGTCAGGAAAGCAACCGTACCCGTTATCGAAGTCCCCCCCCTGCTGCCAGATCGCTTGGAACGTTGCATTTTTAAAGTCACAGGTCGGCACTGTGAATGGGAGTGTTGTGTTAGCTGAGCTGTTCGTTGTGAAGAAAATCTTTTGAGAATCAAAACCTGACGGAGTAGCGACCAAGGAATTTGACGTAACGCTATACGCAGTATTAAAAACAGGATTGCCTAGGGGTGCGCCGAGATAGTTCCAATTGTTGGATGATGGTGATGCGTCAGTGGGAAGGAGTGTTCCGACAATGCTACCGTTCATGTACGTACTGTGCTCCTGTAAGGAGTAACCATTCCGGATATACATCGGCCATCCATTAACCGTCACGCTGTTGGAATAACCGTAGAAGGGATTCGTCGTGAAAAAGGAAGAAGGGACATTACTTAGGGTCGCAATCTGCCTGAGGTCTCCATAACGTGCCTCCACGGACTCCATGGTGTATGGAATCGAGAATTTGAGGCCATTCGTATACCACGATACGTTGTATGCATTCGTTGTGACCCCGAACTCCTGCGGGATGGCAGCAGAGGGACCAACATTGAGATTTTGTCCCCAAGAGTTGCCAATGGTATACCTCGCACTAACCCCGTCATCAATGGTTCCATTGGACGTGTAGAGCGGATTCGTGTTGGCTCCATTAAAGGTAAGATACTGATGCCCAGCGATGCCGTTGGTCGTCTGTAAGCCGACGGCTCCTTGGGAATTTGTGTATAAACCACTTGAGAAGGTATTAGTCGGAGGAAAAAGGGGTGACAATACATAGGGTGGAAGCTTCGGGGTGGGGAAAACGGCATTTGGAAAGTTCATCGCAATCGTCTGAACCGTGGCCGAGGA
>CAIKYN010000212.1 GCA_903831635.1 uncultured Spartobacteria bacterium | reverse complement strand
TCAAAGGTACGTGCACCCTTGGCATACGCAATTGTAAGGCTTGCCTCCCAGTCCTCGTACTCATGGGTGGAGAGTCCGATCGTGTTCTGAGGGTACCGATTGCGGAGATAATCGATCTGGTTGAGCTCAAGATCAGCCTGTTGGGTGGGGTAGAGCGAAACGCAATGATTGAGACCAAGAGGTATATTGCGGTTGTCAAAGAAAGTTACGAGATCATCCAGATCCTTCAATGAGGATCCACCAGAGGAGGCAAGAACAGGCTTCTTGGTCTTGGCAATCCGCTCGATCAGGAACCAGTCGTTCACATCCGAACTGGCCAACTTGATGACGGGAAGATCGAGTTCCTCGCAAAGGTCGACCGAGGCCTCGTCGAACGGTGTGGCACTAGGAATGCATCCTGACTGCCGAATGGCATCCACCAAGGTGGCGAGATCTTTCTTTGAAAGCCGGGTATCAAGAGTCTTTTTGATATATCGGATGTCCGTGCGATCGCGGAAATCCTTGTGAACGAAGTTCTCAACATCACGGAACTGGAGCTTGATCGTGGCGCGCACATTGTTGAACCGCACGATCTTGGAAAAGGCCTCAACGATCTTCAGGCCCCGGTCCAAGCTGCCCCAGTGGTTGTTAGCCATCTCAAGGACAAAAAGTTCGTCAAAAAAGTCGCGATTGATCATACGGAAATTTGGTTTACTTAAAGAGTTTGGCCAGTTCTGTGGAGCTTTTCAACCGCAACCACGCTTTCTCCGTAACAATTTCGTCAAAGTCGCCATAGCCATACCCGGCTTCCATGAATTCAAATCCAGCGGCTTGGGCCGCTTTCAGATCATCCGGACTATCCCCCACAAGCAACGTTTCGGAAGCAACGAGCGAGTATTTCTTGGCAAGAAGAACAGCCCCCTCGGACTTCATGGAGAGAGGAGGCGTCACGGAATCGGGGGAGAGGATTTCTCTGAAATGAGGCTCCAGTCCCAGATGTTCGAGAATCCTACGGGCAGGTTTTCCAGGCTTGTTGGTTAATACGAAAAGCGTAATTCCTGAAGCTTGGAATTCATCAAGTGCCTCTGAAATTCCAGGATAGGCAACAGAAAAAAGACAACCCCGGTTGTTGTAATCTGACCGGAATTCAATCAGCACCTTGTTCCTTATCTCATCGCTGTGTTGAGGCCACATACGGGAGAGCATCACTGGCAAAGGAGGGCCAATATGGGACTTTAAATTGTTTAAATCAAGTTTTGGATTAACTTCGGAGATAGCCCACCTCATAGACTCTACAATTCCAGGGAAGGAATCTATTAAAGTCCCATCTAAATCGAATACAATGTTTTTGATTAAAGATTTATTCTGATCCTTCTTGATGTATAGCATAAATTAAGGGCAACACACACTCGCCCTGTTGTAGTATTTTACACTCATATTTATTGCATTTAAGAAATTCTATTATCTCTTGAGTATTCAATTTTCCATTAACAAAATGAGGTTCTATTATTAGACGCGGTTTAAATTTCTGAAGAATTATCGGAATAGACTTTAAAACATACGTTTCAGCACCTTCTATATCCATTTTTATAAAATCTATCCTATCTATTTTATAATCCAAGACTAGATCATTTATGGAGATAACATCTATTTTTACCATCCCATTTTTTCTACCTGAAATGCTTGTTATTGAAGATCCAAGATTGCCCTCGCTTTGAAAATTAAGTTTAGTTCTTTCACTCCATACGCCATTGTTGAACAAAATAACATTCTCCAAGCAATGTCTTTGTATGTTTTGTTTTAGAGAGGCAAAACTCAAGGGATCTGGCTCGAATGCATAGACCTTACCATTGAGGCCTACTTGTTTGGAAAACGCATGCGTTGATGCTCCACAATAGCACCCTAAGTCAAGAACAACGTCTCCATTTTTTAAATTTGCATTTTTGATGTACAAATCGGTCGTTTCTTCTGATTCAGGAAGTGAAACAAATTCAAATATAAGTCCAGATTTTTTTAGTTTATGCTCTCTTTTTTTAGAATAATCAACAGTTTTTTTTGTCGACAATTCATTAAACTCGACCGAATTAAAATAGTAATCATATTCCTTGATTATATCTTTACTATATATATAATTTTTTTCTGAAATTATAATTTCTTTTTGTCCTCTTAAAAATGAAATACACTTTATTCCATCTTTTTCAAAATATTTGATATTTATTCCTTTTAACTTGGCGGAATAACGAACAATATTTTTAATATAAAAATTTGCAGCGTGATCATATATTCCGAATTTACCAAGTAATGGCTTTATATATTTAAACATATTTTATCATTTATTTCTTTTTATAATCATATTATCTAAAAAATCCTTCCTATCTAGAAATGGGGCCATATCCTCCAAGGGAGCAGTCACCATACTTCCATCGGGTAGGCGCTTGGAACTAGTCTTGGGCTCAAAGCCTTGATCCAAATCTAGAGGCACCACGACGACTTGGGGGCCATCCGCATTCAGGGCCCGGGCAATGTCAGCGGAAGGGTCTTTCATGTCTAGTAGGCGAGAAGGTAGTCCATATGCCTCGGCAAGCTTCACGAAATCGGGGAAAACAACCCCGCTTTCCGGACCCTCACCGACAAGTCGCCCGAAGAAATTTTTTTGCGTCAAGCGTATCGAGAGGTAGCCACCGTTTTCCAAAACGAAAATTTTGACTGGTAGCCGGAGTGCCGCAAGCGTCGCCATCTCCTGAACATTCATCTGGAGACTACCATCACCAGCGAGGCAGATCACGGTTCTTTCGGGCGCAGCAACGGCGGCACCAATGGCAGCCGGGAGATCATAGCCCATGGAGGCAGAACCCGAATTGCTGAACAGGCGCTGCCCCTGTTTCAAGATGCCGGCTTGAAAAGGAGTGATGCAAGCGGTGGCGTTGCCGCAAGCAAAGACGGCATCGCTGGGCGCCTCTTTAAAAAGAAGTTCCATGAAATGGTACTGATTGATACGCCCGGCCGGCGCCGCACGATGCTTCTCAAGCACCACGGGATTCTTCTCCACGCGCTCACGGCACCAGGATACCCAATCCTCGCGTTTTACCAGGTCAGAGGGCTTACCGTT
>CAIKYN010000211.1 GCA_903831635.1 uncultured Spartobacteria bacterium | reverse complement strand
GGGCTTGGAATCGCTAAGTTTACGACACCGGAGTTCCGGCTCGGCATCCGCCTCGGATGGGCCTTCGTCTTTGTGCTGAGTTGGTCGACCTTGCTTGATTTGCAGCATCTGATCCTTGGTACTTGGAGGGAGAAGTTTAATATCCAGGGACCCGGTGGATGGTTTGGACATCGGATTGATCTGGTGCTTGGACGGAATGTGCTTGGCACGCTTGGATCGGGTCTGATCTTCATCGCACTGGCGCTGGTCAGCCTGATTCTCGCAACGGGGTTTCATCCCATCATGGCGCTCCGCCGAGGGTTCGGTGCGTTGGCTTCTAGTTCGGTATTGTTAGGTGGTTATTTCTACCGACTTTTGAAGAAGAGGTTTGCTCTTGGTAAAAAAGAATTGTCGGAAAACGTCAATGAAACTGCGGGGGAAGTGCCCGTATCCTATCGATCACGGAATCGACGGAAGCCTATCCCTGCTAGTGAGGAACTAGAGAAATCTGCTGAGGAGTCGTCTCTCAACTCCCTCCCTGTAGATCTCCCATCTCCCAAGATCATTGACGCAAGTGTACCTGCTCCTGCTCGTAAACCTACTTTGGCCGAGGTGATGAAGGGTAAAGTAGGTGGCAAGAAGTCGGAAAAACAGGACTCTTCAACCGTTGGTAGCGATCTCGGCGAAGTGAGCTTCGAGGAATACACACTTCCCGGCTTTGATCTTCTTGAAACTTATGATGATGAGGGGCATAAGCCAGCGGATCCCGCCGAGCTTCAAGGAGTTCAGAAAGTCATTCTTGAGACGCTTGCCCAATTCGATATCGAGGCATCTCCCGGAGACATTACCAAGGGCCCCACGATCACCCGCTATGAGGTCTATCCTGCTACCGGCGTTCGCGTTGAACGTATCTCGGCGCTGGAAAAAAATCTTGCCCGAGCCACTCGCGCGGAACGGATCAATATCCTCGCACCGATACCCGGTAAGGACACGGTCGGTATCGAGATTGCCAACTCCAACAAGGTCAAGGTGAGTATCCGGGAACTCTTCGAGAGCGAGGCTTGGGATTCCACCAAGGCCGCCCTGCCTCTGGCTCTTGGTAAGGATGTCTACGGTCACGCGATCATCGCTGATCTGGCAGCGATGCCACACCTTCTTGTGGCTGGCGCCACCGGCAGCGGCAAGAGCGTCTGTATCAATTCAATCATCACCAGTCTTATTTTTAAACACACCCCTGAGACACTTCGATTCATCATGATCGATCCGAAGGTTGTCGAGATGCAGGTTTACAATGATCTTCCCCATCTGGTGACCCCGGTCGTGACGGATCCCAAAAAAGTCCTGCTAGCACTTCGCTGGGTCGTGGACGAGATGGAGAAGCGCTACGGCATTTTTGCCAAAGTTGGGGTCAAGAATATCAGCGGCTTTAACAGTCGCCCCATGCCCGTGAAAGCTCCCCTAGTCGTGGAGGAGGTTGCCTGGAAGGAAGCTGATGGCGAGTCACTAGGAACCTCTGAGGATTTATCTTCTGGGGATGAAGCCTCCAATGATGGTGGGGAAGAGGAGGTCAGTGCTCCCGAGCTTCCGCTGAAGCCCGACGACGACATGATCATTCCTGATCAGATGCCGTTCATTGTCGTGATCGTCGATGAGTTGGCCGATCTCATGCAGACGGCACCCGCCGATGTCGAGGGCGCGATCGCTCGTATCACGCAGAAGGCTCGAGCTGCGGGAATCCACATGATCGTGGCAACGCAGACCCCACGCTCCAGCGTTGTTACAGGAGTCATTAAGGCAAACATCCCCTCTCGTATTGCTTTCCAGGTGGCCTCCGGTCTCGATAGTCGAGTGATCCTCGATATGAACGGAGCCGAAAAGCTCCTCGGCAAGGGTGACATGCTCTATTTGCCCCCCGGCAGTGCCAAACTTACCCGCGCCCAGGGTGTGCTCGTTACCGATGAGGAGATCCATCGGATCGTTACCAACCTTGCCACCCAGGCCAAGCCTGTCTTCGAGCCGAGCATCTCCGCCAAGTTGGCCTCCACCACGATGCCTGAGGATGAGGTTACCGATGAGGAGGAGGATCTGGTCGATAAGTGTCTCGAAATCATTCGTCAGGAGAAGAAAGCTTCCACTTCCATGCTTCAGCGCCGCCTGCGGCTTGGGTATACCCGTGCAGCGCGTATCGTCGACATTCTCGAACAACGTGGCATTCTTGGACCTAAGGATGGTGCGAGAGATCGCGAAATTCTGGTCGACCTTGATGGCTTGGACGACTGAGTCCTTGCTGCCGCCTTACGTTACCTATGTTTTTTCATCCGACATCATCATCCCGGCCACTTGGTCCACTTCTCCGCGAGGCGAGGGAGGTAGTCGGTTGGAGTCGTAGCGAGGCCGCACGGGTCTCAAAGCTTTCCGAGCAAGAGATTGGATTGATGGAGGAGGGAAAATCCACGCACCCGGAGGTTTTTCGAATCCATGCCGTGACCTACGCGCGCGCCCTTGGATTGGATCCCGTGGAGATCAAGGATGCGCTTCCACCGATGCCGGAGCTGGCGCCGAAAAACCGGCAGTATCTCTCGAACTACTCACGTCCGCTGAAGCCCCCGTTTCGGTTGAGCCTTGAATTGCTGGCTCCTCTTGCACCCTTGGGTCGTGCTGCTGTTTATCTACTTCTCATAACGACGTTCTTGAGTACCTGGGGCATGATGCGACAGCTTTCGCGGGTACGATCCATTCCATGGATCACCAGTAATTCCAGCCTTTCTTCTTTTTCCAATCGATAATTTCCAACCGATGAGCACAACCAAGATTCCTGAACCCCGTAAGATCGGCCTGATCAGCCTTGGCTGTGCCAAGAATCTGGTCGATGCCGAAATTCTGCTTGGGGATGCCAAGCGTCATGGTTACGAACTTACCACGGAAACCGACGATGCCGATGTTGTCCTCGTCAACACGTGCGGTTTCATCGATCCGGCTAAGGAGGAGAGCATTAATGCCATCCTCGAGGCTCACCGCCGTCGACTCCATGGCGCGAAATCGGGGCAGAAACTTGTGGTGGGTGGGTGTCTCTCCCAGCGCTATTCCACGGATCTCGCCACTCAACTCCCCGAAGTCGACGCTTTCCTCGGGCTGGACGAAATCAAGAGTGCGGGCTCGTTCTTCGACCGGCTTCTTGATGAGGAGAGGGAAGAGCAGGGAACCATTGTCGAGGTTTCACGTCGTGCCGCTTACATTCCTGACTACGACACGCCCCGTGTCCGTCTCACCGCCTCCCACACGGCATATGTAAAGATCGCTGAGGGATGTAATCATCCCTGCTCTTTCTGCGTGATTCCCCGGATGCGCGGGCGACACCGCAGTCGCACGATCGAATCGGTGGTGAAGGAAGTCGAAGGACTCGTTGCTTCCGGCGTGAAAGAGATCAATCTGATCAGTCAAGATACCACCTACTATGGAATGGATCTCTGGGAGGAGAAGGCCGGCCCACGTCAACCTGTTGACGAGGCGAGGGGACCTGGTCTCCCTGCCCTGCTTGATGCTCTGGCGCAGATCCCAGGGGAGTTCTGGATTCGACTGCTCTACACTCACCCCGCCCACTGGAGCGACGACATGATCTCCGCGATTGCCCGCAACCCCAAGGTGGCCCGCTATGTCGATATGCCGCTCCAGCATATCCATGATGTCATGCTCGATTCGATGCGACGCGAAACCGATCGAGGGCACATCGAACGACTGATCGACCGGATGCGTGCCGGGATTCCGGGACTAACCATCAGAACGACTTTTATCGTCGGATTCCCCGGGGAGACCGAGGAGCATTTTGAGAGCCTTCTTGATTTTATGAGGGATCGCCGTTTCGAGCGTCTTGGGGTCTTTAATTATTCCAAAGAAGAGGAGTCTCGCGCGGCGAAGCTTCCAGGGCAGATCCATGGTGGCACCAAGAAGCGCCGTCATCGGGAAGCAATGCTGGTCCAGCAGGAGATCGCAGCAGAACTAGCGCTCGAGCAGGTAGGGAAGGAGATGACTGTCCTCGCCGACACCGCCCAGTTTGGACGTACCGAGGGTGATGCCCCTGATGTCGATTGCCGTGTCCATTTCATAAGCCCCGTGAAGGCAGGTGAGTTTCACAAGGTCAGGATCATTGGCACCCGTGGCTATGACCTGGAGGCGGAACTTCTGGACTGATAATAGAGTCATTTCCTGACGTAGATGAAATTCCCGTATTCCTTTCCGCTGACACGGGCATTCTGTCTCTATCTTGGACAGGTATCTTTCCTTGCCGGAGAGACTTTCTCATCGATCTTTTTGGGGAGAATTCGTTGGCGCTTGGTTCTGAACCAGATCGTTGAAATCGGTTTTGGTTCCCAAGCAGTTGTCATTATCACGGGGATCTTCACCGGGGCCGTGTTTACAGCACAGATCTTCTTCCAGTTCAATGCCCTCAACATGAGTTCTGCCGTCGGACCCGTGGTTTCCATTGCACTCTGCCGAGAACTCGGACCGGTCCTTACCGGTCTCATGGTCGCAGGTCGTGTCGGTGCCGCCATCTGTGCCGAGATCGGGACGATGAAGGTTACCGAGCAGATTGATGCACTCCGTGCACTCGCGGTGAATCCGATTGATTATCTCGTTGTGCCCCGTGCCGTCGCAATGATGATTTCTATGCCCCTTCTTGTGGGGGAATGCATTTTCTTCGCCCTCACTGCCAGCTACTACGTGGCCACCCGGATCCTGAATGTGAATAGCGTTTTCTTCCTTCAGCACATGTGGTTCTACACACACAGCAAGGACATGGTGATGGCGCTGACCAAAGGATTCGTCTTTGCCCTGATCGTCGTCTTTGTAGGATGCCAGCAGGGACTGACGACAAGCAATGGTGCCGTGGGTGTCGGTCGCTCCACCACCGAGGCCGTGGTGATCAGTTCCCTGACCATTCTGATGATCAATTTCTTCCTGACAATGGGACTGAACATCATCTTTCCTGCCGGAGGTAAATTCTGATGTCTGGTGCCGCCGGAAAAAACCTGATCGAGGTGCGCGACCTCCGCCAGACATTCGGAGGCCAGGAAATTCTGCGTGGGGTAAACCTCGATATACCTCGGGGCGAGACCACGGTGCTTCTCGGGCAGAGCGGCGGAGGAAAGAGTGTTTTTCTCAGGCATCTCATCGGACTAATACGCCCCCTCTCAGGATCCATCAAGGTCGATGGGGAGGAGATCGCCCACCTGGATGAGCGCCAGCTTGAGCCGGTCCGCCGTAAGGTCGGGATGCTCTTTCAGGATGGGGCTCTCTTTGACTCAATGACGGTTTTCGACAATGTGGCCTTTCCTCTGCGCGAACGAGGAGCGAGAGATGAGAAGGTTATTCGGGAGAAGGTCGACCGATCCCTCGAACTCGTCTCACTCAAGGGGCAGGATAATAAGATGCCCTCCAACCTCAGTGGAGGAATGAGAAAACGTGCCGCGTTAGCGCGTGCCATCATCACCGAACCGGCCTGTATTCTCTATGATGAGCCGACAGCCGGACTCGATCCCATTGTTTCGGATACAATCAACAAGCTCATCCGTCGTCTCCAGACCCAGCTCAAGGTGACGTCGATCGTCGTGACCCACGACATGATCAGTACAGACCATATTGCCGACAGGGTTGCCCTATTACGCGAGGGACGTATTCATTTCGACGGTTCCCTGGCTCAGCTTCACGCCTCGACTGATCCCGTGATTACGGATTTCATTGAGGGACGCTCCCACGAAATCGACTGACACTCTTCCGATCTTCCATCATGGATACCAACAACATCTCCACTCAGCTCCGGGCCGGTTTTTTCGTACTCCTCGGTTTTATCTGCATCGGATCACTTGTCATTTACTTCGGCCGATTCGGAGAGAGTGTTAAGAAATATTACACGCTTACCGTCGAGTATCGGAATGCGAGTGGGCTCGTAAAGGGTGCCGACGTGATGCTGGCAGGTGCAAAGATCGGTGAGGTGGCCACGGCCCCTACTGTGCTTCCCAATATGCGTGGTGTTGCGGTCCCGCTGAAGATCGAGGAGACAGTTCAGATCCCGGAGGGTAGCATTTTCTCGATTGGGAGTTCGGGGCTTCTCGGGGATCGATTTGTGACCGTGACGATGGATGACCACAATCTCAATCCCAAGCCGATCGCTCCCGGAACTGTTGTTAAGAACGGACAGAGTGAATCAAGTATTTCGGAACTCCAGCGCCAACTCCATGACGAGATCCTTCCGAAACTCAGTACCGCTCTCGACAATATCGATGCCGTGAGCAAGTCACTCCATGATGATGTCTTTAACAAGCAGGGAGTGCAGAATCTCCAACTTACGCTAGCAAACTTCCGCACCACTAGTGACGCCATGGCTGCCTCCTCTGGTGAGCTTAAGGGAGTCATGGAACAGGCGAATGTCTTTCTTAAGAAGGGAAACAGCGCCATGGATTCCGTTCAGGGTGCCACTGGTGACCTGAAGGCCTTTGTGGCGAATCTTCGTCAGCATGGGATCATCTTTTATAAGGACAGCGCCGCCACGGTGGGCCCTCTAAAGAAGCAGCCTTAAACGAAGCAACCTTAATTCAGGAAACGACACCTTTTTATGGAACTGACGCTCGTAGTGCTGGCGGCGGGCATGGGTAGCCGTTACGGAGGACTCAAGCAGCTTGATCCTGTCGGTCCCTCGGGAGAGATCATTCTTGATTACTCTGTGAGCGATGCTCTCAAGGCAGGCTTCACTAAGGTCGTTTTTGTGATCAGGCGGGGAATGCTGGATCTCTTCCGTGATACGGTCGGCTCCCGCTACGAAGGGAAACTACTTATTGAGTATGCCTTTCAGGACTTGGAACCGTTGCCTGGTGGACGGGTCGCTCCACCCGGACGCGTGAAGCCGTGGGGAACCGCTCATGCTGTTCTTGTTGCCCGAACTGTGGTGAGGGGACCTTTTGCCGTGATCAACGCCGATGACTACTACGGCCCGTCGGGTTTCAGGGAGTTGGCCTCGTTCTTGAAATCCGCTCAGACGGGTCACTATGCGATGGTCGGTTATCAATTGGATCGGACACTCTCGGATTATGGATCCGTTTCCAGGGGGATATGCCGTGCTGATGAAGAGGGTTATCTCGCAGAGATCACTGAACGGACGGCAATTTCACGAACTGGTGAAGGAATTATTGCCGAAGGGAACCCTCCCTTTAAACTGCTCGGATCCGAGGCAACCTCGATGAACTTCTGGGGATTTACTCCGGATGTCTTTGGTCATCTTGAACGGCTTTTTGATGAGTTTCTCGAGGATCGGGAGGACGATCCCAAGGCAGAGTTCTACCTGCCCGGCGCTGTGAGTACTTTGATCACTTCAGGGGAGGTCACTGTTAAGCTTCTTCGCTCTCAGGATCCCTGGTTCGGCCTTACCTATCCCGAGGATCGTCCTCTGGTTGTGGAGGCACTTACCTCTTTGAGATCATAGATTTTACTGTGGAATTTTCTGGTGAAGAATCCATCGTGCGGGTGCAATCTCATCCCGTCATGTCTTCATTAGCCGATCTTTTTTCCAACAATCAAGCATGGGCAGAAGATCTAAATACAAGAGATCCGAAATTTTTTGAGGATCTCGCTGTGCAGCAGCATCCCGAATATCTCTGGATCGGTTGTGCTGATAGCAGGGTGCCCGCTGAGGAACTCGTGGGCCTTGCCCCTGGTGAATTGTTCGTCCACCGGAATGTCGCGAATGTGGTGGTCCATACCGATTTCAACAGCCTCTCGGTGATGCAGTTTGCCGTTGATGTGCTTAAGGTAAAGCACATCATCGTTTGTGGACATTACGGTTGTAGTGGTGTCAAAGCTACGCTCCGGGGAGAGAGACTTGGATTGGCTGACAACTGGCTCCGTCATGTCGATGACGTGCTTCAGAAACATCGGGACTTACTTTCACACTGGGAGAGTGAAACGCACCGACTCAATCACCTTTGCGAACTTAATGTGATCGAGCAGGTAGCAAATGTCTGTAAGACGACGGTGATGCGCGATGCCTGGGAACGCAATCAGCCCGTCACCGTGCATGGATGGATCTACGGAATGAAGGATGGCTTGCTGCGTGATCTCCACACCAGTGCCTCTTCTGTTGATGAGGCCCGGAACGCTTATCAGCGTGCAGTCAACGCATTGCCCGAGTAAAACGGTTAAGATTTCAATGGCGTAGACTCCGTGGTCCATCCACCCAATCCATCAGACTTCTCAAAAGCGCGGTTGTTCTCACTCATGGCAAAGAGGTGGATCCATTGATTGGACACCAGTTCGGCTACCGAGGGTTGTTTTTTGAGAATCCGATCAATTGCCTCTTTAGGGGCTTGCACACAGACATGGAGTCGCACGGGATCATGCCTCCATTCCTTCCCGTCATGGACAGATTGAAAGGGAAGCCCCGTGCGAATATCTCCACTGTTACCCTCATAGACCCCGAGCATTCCTGCTACATTGTGAATGGTCTTGTCGCCGCTGCCGAAACGCTGGTTATCAACCGTGGAGGCAAAGTATTGGAGATTGATCCAACTGGCCACCACAACGGGTGCCGAGAGGAGTAGTTCGAGAGTAGCCTCATCCTGATCGTCGGAATGGCAGTAGTCATTCAGGAAAACCCTCCCTTCCAGATCAATTCCCTTGGTACGCTCGCGCGGTGCGGCGATGAAGGCGTAGTTACCCGCAAGTCCCCATTCAGGCCGTACTTGCGACCAATCCTGACTCCGATCCCTGACAGCTTTTTTCAGATCGGGATATGACGGATCAAGTCCCAGAAGGGTGGAGCGTTGCTTCCTTGCAAGGAGAGCAGCTTGAAAGAGCTTCTCTTCAAGATTCTCGATTTCCTTCTGATGGGAGAGGGGGGCCGATTCCTTGTCGAAGAGTGTCACCTCATCCGTCGTCGTGTTGTGGAGGGCGCCAAGAAACCATGTTTCCTCGGGAATCAGGATACCTTGTTCCGCGAGTCCCAAGCGCACAGCAGGATTGTTCAGGATGGCTGCCGCAGTCCGTGCATTTGCTTCTCCGGAGTGTCCTCCACAGGCTCCGCAATCCAGGCTGGAACCATAAGGGTTGTTTTTCGTACTGCTACCATGGCCGCAGATCAGAACAATCCTTGAGAGTCCTCCTTTAGAAAAGCCGAGATGACGCAGTGCACCTGCTGCCATGGCAATCTGATTTGCAACGGGGATACTGGTGATATCCAGAGAGGAGACACAGTGCGATGTCGAAGAGGTATTTGGGCGATGGAGCAGATCCCTGATGATCCTCGGCAGATACCCAAGGCCTGCAATCTCAACAGAGACAAAGCTAGAAACAGCCGATGACTTGAAAGTCTTCCAAGTGCTTTTGACCCGTTTGCGAAAGCCCAGAGGCCGAAGAGATTCATGGGATGAATGCTGGCAGACACGCGCTGCGGGTTTTAGGAGTACGGGACACTGAGGGGTTCCATTGCTTTCTCCTGGCGGAACCACCTCGATCGGAAATCCAAAGAACCCCGCAAATCCTATGGTCTGCCCTTCGGGAGCCACCTTTTCCAGTGAGCGACGGAAAATCTCGGAGCGCACATCGATGCAGAAGATCGCTTGGAAAGCTGGTGGACGATCATTGCTGTTGCTGGCAGAGATCGATGCAAGTCTGGCAAAGAGGTTCCTCTGCATCGCGCATTCATGGGCACGTTGCCAGATCAGGTGTGCCGACGGAAGAGTTGCCATTCTCTCTAATGGAGAGGGAGAAGGTGGCAACAACGCCAGATTCTCAGCAAAAGCGGACTGAAGAGCCAATTCATAAACCATCCGTATTGCCAAGAGATCCACCAGTGATGACTCATTTTCTCCGTTCAACTGCTTTTCATGGGCCAAGAATTGCAGGTGCCCTGCCCAGCCACCGATACCTAGTAGTAACCTGTGAAAGGTGTGGGCTGCATGTTCCACCGCAATGTTCAGTTGGAGTGCCGCTTGCTCAATCACCTGGGTGGGATCATCAGGAAGTTCACGCACGAGATTCCTCCAACCTGTGATACCGGAAACTTCCGGATTACAATCGAGGCAAGAAGCCTCTTTCCAGGCTGTAAAGAGGGGCATTCCTTTCCAAGGAAAACTCCAGAGAGCCTGCCCTTGATCAAAATAGGCAGTGCACCATTTGGAGATCTCATCCGAGGCAAATGGCCCCCAGCGGGTTCCTTCGGCGGCGTCAAGAAGGGCGCTTGGCAGGAGGAAGATAGAAACATTGGGGTGATTCCAAGAGGCTCTTTGCAAGGATGCGATGAGATCTGCTATCTGGGCTCCCAAGAAGTCTTTCTGGGAAGCGACTTCAGGAAGCGATTCAAGGATCGATTTTTCCAAGTCCTCCATCGTGATGTGACTCGAGCGATACCGCTCCAGGTAAAACGAGGGAGGCATCGTAAGCGAGGTTCCCATCGCTTGATGAAGAACTAATGACGCCTCCTGAAATTTCATGCTCGAGAGCCCGACAAAGGGATTCACGGCAACAAACCTCGACAATGGCCAGAGAGGGGGAATGCGTTTTAATGCGGTCTGTATCGTGGCATCGAACAACGCCTGAGTGCTTGAGGTCATGATTGGCAAGTTGGGTGAGTTATTTTCCATGAACTGATGGCCAGAAAGTGGTGAGGAATCGGTTGGTTGCCGTGTTGATGTAGAATCCGTTGTAGGCATGCACAAAAAGCGCACGGCCAAGAGGCGTTGAAACCCATGTGGGCGGGAGGAAAGCCCTTAGTGCAAGAATCATGAAGGCGAGCGCACTAAGAATGGCTATCGGCCATGCCATCGTGAATGAGGGGGCCTTGGCCACAGCATGATCAACAAGATGTTCTGTTAAGGCATGCAGGGCGAAGAAGAGGATGCAGAGCGATGAAGCCGCAAGAAGGCCACAAAGTACCCCAAACCTGCTCGGTGATGTCGACCACCAGTGCCAAAGCATTTGTGCGATTGCGATTCCAAGGATCAGTGCCAATCCGAATTTTCCGGAGTCATGCCAGAGGCTGTTTCCGGAAATCAGTCCGAGACCAATGACCAGAGCGAAAGCGACTCCAAAGGCACCCAGTGTTCCAGGGATACCCAGATAAGTCTTTTGAGGAGAAGTTCCTGCATTCCGGGCTTCCTCAATCACGCTTCCGGAGGAGAGAAATGTGTGTGCCTTATAGAGTGAGTGAGCCACGATATGGAGAAGGGCAAGGGCAAATGCGCCGAGACCGCACTGAAGCATCATGAAGCCCATCTGAGCAATGGTCGAAAAGGCAAGGCTCCGTTTCACGCTCGTCTGGGTGATCATGACCAACGATCCGAAGAGTGCTGTAAAGCCACCTACGGCGGCCAGTAACTCGAGAGCACCGGGACTAAGTGCCATCAGCGGGCTCAGGCGGATGATCAGAAAACCACCCGCATTGATGATTCCAGCATGCATGAGGGCTGAAACGGGGGTCGGAGTTTCCATCGTGTCAGGCAGCCATCCGTGGAATGGGAACTGGGCTGATTTTATGATGGCGGCCACTACTAGGAGAGGAGCGATCAGAGACACCGAGTGATTCGATCCCGTTTCGGCAATGGCGAAGAGCCTTGCGTAATCGAAGGTGCCGAATTCTTTCCAGGTGAACCAAAATGCCACAAGGAGTGCCAGGTCACCCAATCTGCTAAATAGAAACTTCTTCCGGGCTGCGAGTTGAGCCCCGTGTCTCGTGCCATAAAAGCAGAGCAACTTGTGTAGCGAGAGACTTACTGCCGCCCATGCCAAGGCAAAAAGAGCCAGATTGCCGGAGATCACCAGCAGGAGCACATTTCCCGCGGTGATCGAGAGCCATTTAAAAAAACGTCCATGCTCGGGATTGCCTCCAAGATAATTCTTTGAAAAAGAAATCACTGAAATCGCAAGAAAGCTGACAAGAAGGAGCATGATCGCGGAGACGACATCAAAATAGACCGTCAAGCCAAGCGGTCCCCACGATACGAATTCATGGTGAATGGGCCTTTCAAACGTAGCCAGGGCGGCACAGTCTATCAGGGCAAGAAGCAGGGAAGTGATGCTGAGAAGAGCGATTCCTTGTCCCATTTTACAAGCATGACTTTTCGCCACTTTTCTGGTGATGAGCAGTGCCAGTAAAAGAGGAATCGGTGTTAGCAGCACAAGAAGAGGGGCGATCTCTGCCAGGTGGATTGACAGTGGTGGAGGAATGCTCATTTCCCAAAACATAGTCTTTTCTTTCTATTTGATCCAATAGATGATCTAAAACAGATCGTTCTATAATATAAAACAAATCTCATGCCCTTCCTGAACTATCATCATCTTCGTTACTTTCGTGCGATCGCCCAGGAAGGAAACCTTACCCGTGCAGCGAAGCATCTTTCTATCTCCCCCTCGGCATTGAGTATCCAATTGGCCCAGCTTGAAGAAAGCCTGGGGCAGCAGCTCTTTGAACGAGTGAACAAGCGCCTCATTCTGACCGAGGCGGGGCATCTTGCTCTTGACTATGCTGAAACGATCTTCCGCGCGGGTGAAGAGCTTTACGACACACTGAAGCACCGTGTTCCTAAACAGAGACAAATGCTCCGTATCGGGGCTGTCACCACGCTTTCAAGAAACTTTCAACTCGAGTTGGTGCGTCCACTGCTCAAGAGAAATGATCTCGAACTGGTGCTTCGCACGGGTGCACTGAGGGATCTTCTCAGTATGCTTGAGGCGCACACCATCGACATGGTGCTATCCAACATGCCGGTGCCTCCCGATTCACAAATGGGACTTCAAAGCCACCTGATCAGTGAACAAGAGGTGATCCTTGTGGCTCATGAGCGTGATCATAGATTTCGCTTTCCTCAATCTCTCAACGGTGTCGGTATAGTTCTTCCAAGTCTGGAGAGCAATATCAGGGCTGGGTTTGAGGTTTTGATGAGTCAGCTCGGAATCCGTCCTCAGATCGTGGCTGAAGTTTCGGATATGGCGATGCTCCGATTGCTAGCTCGGGAGGCCGATGCAGTGACCCTGGTCCCACGTGTCGTCGTTCGTGACGAACTTAAGAACGGAACTCTGGTGGAGCTTCACCGTATCGAACAGATTCGGGAGAGTTTCTATGCGATCACTCCATCAAGACAATTTCCTAATGCCTTGGTTAAGGAAATCCTGAATTTTTCCGCACGAAACAAATCTGGAAAAACCCTGAAAAAGAAGGTTGTTTGCGGCAGACTCAAAAAGTCTGCCGGTGCCAGCAGGTAGGGACGATTCTACTTATCGGTCGGTTCCCCGGCAGCCTTCCAGCCTGCGATACCGGGCTTGAAGTGCTGAACATTGGTGTAACCGAGTTTGGAGGCGGCTTCTGCGGCACGAGCGTACGCCCCACAGTGCTCGTTTCCACAATAGGCTACAACTAAAGCGCTCTTGTCGGCAGGAAGAACCTTTGCCAGATCGGCAGTGTGAGCCGTGTAGTCGATGGCTCCGGGGATGTGCCCGTTGGCAAAGGATACGGGACCGTTGACATCGAGGATGGTGACCTTCTTGGTTGCGATATCGGCCTTGAGATCACTGAGGCTAATGTCGGGGAAGGTGCCGGCAAAAGCATTCGCGGCGAAAAGAGCGGAAGCGATGAGGAGGTAATGTTTTTTCATATGGGCAACTTAGCACGAGACCTTGAATCTGCAAGGCGCACCCTCCCGTAGTCGATTTATTTTCTCATTCAAGGATCTGATTTCAAGATCCACTTGGCTTCACCGATATGCTCGTGTAGGTTGTGTATGTTGATTGGCCAGCGTGGCGGAATTGGCAGACGCGCCGGACTCAAAATCCGGTATCCTCTAAAGATGTGTCGGTTCGAACCCGACCGCTGGTACCACTTTTTCAGTGCTCCGAAAAAGTGTCATTCGCGATGATTGGATTAGGTAATCAACGTGATCAGCTCACAAAAAAGGCCGCATCCGAAGATGCGGCCTTTTTATATTAGAGTTTATCTTGAAAACTTAATTTAGCGGGCTGAAGGAGTATTCTCCTCCTCCCTTGCTGTTTACGCTGAATTGGTGTGAAACAGGGCTTGCAGCATTAAAGTTTGCATTACCTGCCTGTGTTGCTGTGATGGTGACTGTTCCGCCTGCATTAATGGTCAGCTGATTATTCGCATAAGCTGCTCCAGTGGCTGCGAGAGAAACACTTAATCCCGATGAGGAGGTTGGCTGGGGGACACTGATTGATGAGCCAAGCGTAATCGATCCAGGATAAGAGAGTGCAGGGAAGGTGATGGTCTGTGATCCCTTGTTTACAGTGAAGCTCGCTACCTGCACGGGTACAGTAACAGCAGTGTAATTCCCACTGGCTGCCTGAGTGGCAGAAACAGTCACAATGCCTCCACCGGTCAATGTTACAGTGGTTCCCGAAACTGTTGCAGGTCCACTCACGGAGAGTGTAATTGCTCCTGGTGAACTCGATATTGGTGATACGGTCACGGTGGCATTTGTGGAATAAGTCTGTGAAGAGATGCTGACTGGACTGATGGTTGGTGATGTCGTTGCATTCGTGGAAATGGTAACTGCATTTGTGACTGACACGGCCTTTGCGTAGCCAGTAGCTGCAGTTGCCTCTGAAGCAATAAGATGGATTGTTCCCGTGCTGTTGGTTTTGAGCGTGAGGGTAGATCCAGAAAGGGTACCCTTGGACACATCGGCAGTTGCAATAGAGTAGGTAATACTACCGTTATCCGTGGCGGATGCCGAAAGCGATACTGGGGCAGTTCTGCTTACGGTCGCGCCGCTGGAGGGTGAACTCCAAGCGATGGAATTGGAAAGTTGGCTAACGACAATTGTATTGGTGACAGCTGCAGGACGAGCGTATCCAGTTAATGGAGATGCTTCCTGCGCCATAACTTTGATGGTTCCTGCTGGTCCTTTTAATGAAAGTTGATTTCCAGAGATCGAGGCAATCGGGCTGTTCGTCAGTGAGAAGGTGACCGAACCACCATCCGTGGCGGTTCCGCTGAGTGAAGTAGGAGATGAGGAGTAAGTTACTGATGCAGGGACGCTTGTCGTGATCGAGTTTGAAAGCTGTTTGATCGTGATGGTGTTGGTCACATTCTTGGGAGCTGCATAACCAGTAACAGGGGAAGCTTCCGTGGCCACGATGCTGATGGTGCCGCCTGCACCAGTGGGAGTGAATGTATTTCCAGAGACTGTACCGACAGTAGGGTTGTTACCTGAGAAGGTGACAGTTCCGCCATCCAAAGCTGTTGCGCTAAGTGTGAAGGAAGAAGCGTAATTATTGGTACCCTTGGGGGTTGTGAAGGTTATGGCGTTGGAGAGCTGCTTGATCGTGATGGTGTTGGTCACAGCTTTGGGAGTTGCATAACCGGTAGTTGGGGAGGCTTCTGTGGCGACGATACTGATCGTTCCGGGTGTTCCGTTGAGAGTTAGAGTATTTCCCGAAACGCTTCCGACGCTCGAACTACCCGAAAAGGTAATCGTACCACCATCTGTCACCGATGCAGTAAGAGGGATGGATGATGTGTAATTGTTCGTGCCTTTCGGATTACTAAAGGTGATGGAATTGGAGAGTTGGGCAACGGTGAGTGTATTGGTAACAGGTTTAGCTGCAGCATAACCAGAGGCTGGAGCGGATTCGTAGGCTACGATTTTAATGGTCCCGGCAGCTCCATTAAGAGTGAGTGCGGTGCCGCTGATGGTTCCTACGGACGAATCGACTGGTTGGAAGAGAACCGTGCCACCATCCGTTGCCGTAGCAGAAAGTGAAATCGGAGTTGAGGAGTAGACCCTCGTACCCGTTGCAGGAGATACTGAAGAAATAGTGTTTGCCTTGGGTGGGGTTGTGAGCGATGCAAACGCTGGAACCAGCGTGGAGGCAAGAGCCGTCAGTGTGTAGACAAGGGAGGTTTTTTTCATAGGGGGTTTGTAGTTATAAACTATTTCCATTTCATCCAGATCCATGGAGAAATCAACAAGAAATTTGCTGCAAAGTCCAATACCCGTTGGTTTTTCTGAAGTCGGATGGGATCACGGCCGGTCCTCCAAGCAAGGAATTGCCGAAAGTTTTAGAAATTTCTTCCACGTAAAAGTAAAAAATGAGGTTATGAGTCTAAGGATCTTTGTACCTTCAAATGGATTTAGACGACTTGAGCACTAATTTGACACCAGAGCATACTAACTCCTCCGCTGATGATCCGCCCCCTCCTTTCGGCATGATGTCGCTTATCCCAGTGGCTCTCATTATCTTGGGGGCTCTCGGAGCGGTATACATGGCTGGAGATGGCACCGCATGGAGTTATGGCATTTTTCTTCTGATTTCAGGAGTAACCTTGATGGGGTTTCGATCACGAATTCGGATTTCATGGCGTTATTTTGTTCTTGGTGCGCTTATTTCGCTCTCTGCTGGGCTTTCGCTTTTACCATTGCGCGGACCATTGGTTTCTTGGCGTGCAATGCTTCTGGAGCTGCAGGACTTGCATTTGCCCAATGTTGTTTCCTTGGACCCCTCCTCCACGGTGTTCTGGCTTGTCATTCTGGCGACCTCGGTTTTTGTGGGACTTTTCCTTCTCGCCACACCAATGGATTCCAAAAACATGGGGCGGATCGGTTTCCTGGCGGTGACAGGCTGTACAGTCTATGCACTCGTTGCCTGGGTCTCGTTACGAACGGGTTGGCATTATCCTTTCTTCCATTCTTTGGATGGATCCCCTGAAGTCTTCGGGTTTTTCCCGAACAGGAATCATACGGCAGGCTTTTTGGTGACGGGGGCGGTTCTCTCATTGGGGTTGATCCATAATGGACTAAGCCGTGGAAAAATCATCGAATCACTCGTCGCAGGTTTCTACTTTTCAACTCTAGTAGCGTCACTGTTGGTATTCTCACGCTCTAGAGCGGGACTGCTTTTTCTTGTTATTGGGGGGCTCATTTGGCTGCTTGGCCTTGGGAGACATCGGTCCCGCCTTCTTGTCATTGGAAGTCTGGGGATCGCACTTTTTGTTTTCTTGCTGTTTCTGGGGTCTGGAAGTGATTTGCTGGAAAGGTTGAAGGGAGAGTCAAGGACTTCATATACCACTCATGGTCTCTCCGTAAGCAGAGTGGGGGATTTTAAGGTTTCGCTTTTTAACGATGGGAGAATCCCTATAGCACTTGATACGATTTCTATGTTTGAGGCTCAGCCGATGACGGGGGTCGGCTTGGGAACATATGCGATCGTCTACCCCTACTATGCTGATAGGAGCATCGTGGGGAAGACCACGGCGTTACATCCCGAGAATGACTGGCTGATGATGGCCGCTGAAGGAGGGGTGCCGTTTCTCCTGCTCGTATTGATAGGACTCGGAGTCCTGTTTTCTGAAATTCCCATTCTACATCGATCTTATCCCGATGAGTGGCCCATAAGGTGGGCTTTTATCTCGGCGTTTCTGGCTGAGTTGCTGCATGGATTGCTTGATGTGCCGCTCCATAAAGTCGAGCTTGGTTGGTGGATACTTGTGCTTGGAGGAGTGGGGTTTGCCGGAGCTGGCTATCAGGCATATCGTGGGGTCGGGTTGTTGATTCAGCGCGTTTTATTCGGAGTGGCTGGGCTACTTATTCTCATTGCCGCCATATATGTGATCTTGGGGCAGGTGGGCAAATCCCGAGCCATTCCTCCAATGGAATCTCGAGATGCCCGGATGAAACTTCTCAACCGCTACGCCTATTCCAAGCCGGAGGAGCGCGTCCCGATTTTCCAAGAGTGTGAGCGACTGCTCGAGCTTTATCCCATGAACGGGTCGCTGCACTACCAGTATGGAATTTTTCTTCTTCAGGAGCACAGAACGGCTGATGCCGCTGCTCAGTTTCGTATCGCCCGCTGCCTCTCCCCATGGAATGCAGATCTTGCATTTGAGCAAGGAGGGTTGATGGCGGGGTCGGATCCGGTGGAAAGTGCCAAAATCTGGAAGGAGGCGCTTAAGACGCGATTGAAGATCGATCATCATCCGGGAGAACCCATTGCTCGAACGGCAGAAATGTTTTCCAACATGATCGGTATCGCAGCGTCATTTCCCGAACTGAACAAAAGAATGCCTGATCTTTCCTTGGCGTCTACGGAAACCAGAATGATGTGGCTGACACAACCGCTTTCAGATCCACAACTTCTTGCCTTCGCTGTGCGGGATGAGTCTTTCGTGACCGAGCTTTCACCCAAGGACCAAGGGCGTCTATTTGAGATTTGGTGGCAGCGCGGAGACAAAAAGAAAGTGGAAGAGTTCCTTGAGGCTCATCCCGAGTATTCACGGGCGGCGATCGCCACCAAAGCGGCCATTGCGTCTTTCTCGGGTCGGGAGGAGGAGGCATGCAGAGCTATCATGGGTGCGTTCCAGATCATTCTCGCTCCTTTGCCTGATCCCTCGTCAGGGATTCAGGCTGCTGAGAGTGATGTGCCGGCAGAGCCTCTTGCCGCCGCCAAATATTATCTCGAACATGGGAATGAAATTGCGGCACGGCGACTACTCTCGGAGGCTTCCTCCGATCCCTCGAATACAAAGGAGATCCTTCTTTTGAAAGCCCGGATAGAGTGGCGGGCAAAAGACTGGAAGGAATTGCTCGATCATCTGCTCCAATACCTGCATGCGACCGGTCAATTGTAATGTCGGCTAGGTTTGGAGGGGAGAGTGGTCTTATTTAACGAGTTTTTTCCGCTTTCAACTTTCCCTTTTTAACTTTTCCCTTTCCTGATGCCCTCTAAGAAAGGAAAGCCTTCTGTTTTTTCCAAGTTTTTGCTTGGGGGGGTGTTTTTGCTCATTTTACTTGGAGTTGCTGGGTCAGCTCATGCCCAGTGGGTTCCCACAGTGCAGCAGAATCAGTTTCGTTCCCAATGGGTGGGCGAACAGGTGGATCAGCTTCCCTTGGGGGGATCTGTGTCCCCTTTTGGAGGCCTTCAGCCGCTCGTTGGATCCCTTCAGACCCCTGATGAAGTCCAGCGTGAGGTGGATGCCTCTCTGGCTGCTGTCAAAGCACAGTCCCCATTCTCCTTCAAGCCCGCGCTGGGCGTGGGTTGGGAAATCGACAATCAGGGAAGCCTGACCACCAATACCAGCGTTCAGACTACGTCTGAGGGAACTAAGTCCACCAACTCCTCAACCAGTTACGGAACCGCTAGCAGTATCTTCCTCGCTCCTGCCGGAGCCTTTCTTTACGACCGGGATCAGGGACCTTGGAATGTCTCTTTCGGCTACTCCGTCGGCTACAAGTATTTCCTTAACCAAAACTTCACGGGAGGGGGCGATGGGGGCGGCAGTCAGCGTAATCCCCTCTCTCAGACGGCATTCATCAAGACCATGCTGGCAATGAGTCGTTACGTGATCACCTCCATGTTCAATGCATCCGAGGGGACTGGGTATGATATCTCCTCGGGATCGAACAACAGACAGACGTCGGTGGGAGGCACCACGGATTTCAAATATACGCTCGGGCAGTATTCTGCACTCAACACAACGGCAGGGTACTCCCTGCAAAACTCTTCCCAATCCACCGCCACTCCCAACAACAACACGACGAGTCTTTTTGGAAATTTTGCACCGGAGTATGACTTTTCTGATAAAACCCATGTCAGTTTCAATTTTGGTGCCGGGCGCACCTCCCAGTCTTTGGGAGCAGGTACATCAGCGGGTGGAACCAACACTGCGTTGGCATCTTCTGAGACTACGGGTCGTAACTACGCTCAGGCACTTGGCAAGGTGAAATACGATGTCACAGGAAAGCTCACCTTCAACGCCTCGCTTGGTGCTCGTTACGTGACCTCTACGGGAATCACCAATTCAACCGACAACGGTCTCTCGCCCGCTTGGTCGGTCGGTGTCGGATACAGCCCCACCGAGAAGACCTCGGCCACCCTGAGCGCGGGCATTCAGGGGGCGGACGTGACCCCGGGCCTAAACTTTATGCTGAATTGGAATCCCCGTGAAAAAACCCAGTTTTCCCTTGGGGTATCTCAGACCCAGAATTTTGCAAATTCTGTTTCCTCCCAGTACTTAGTGAGTCGGAACATCATCGGAACTATGACCCAGATCCTAAGGAAGGATGTGCTGAATCTGAACCTTTCAGCAGGATACACCTCCCAATCCTATGTGAACCTCTCGGCCAACACTCCCGGCCAGAGCACCAGCCAGCTACCCAGCAATTTCTACATAGCCCAAGCCTCTCTTATCTGGAAGATCCGCGATTCAATCAATCTCTCCAATACCCTTTACTACAATACAGGGCAGTCCCAGGCAGGTTCGGGAAGTTCAGGTAGTCCTACCGCTCAGGCCTGGTATTCGATCAGTCTCAATTTCGCTCTGTAGTTTTTTTATTTTTGACTTATGTTTCCACGAATGTTTTCCACCCCCCATAGGTTCTTTGCCTTTTGTTGCTTCGCGATGATTGCCGGAGTGGGGGGAGCTTCGGTTTTTGGTCAGGCTACCGCCATCGCGCCGCTGACTAGTCAGCCAGTCCAGGCTGCACCCGCTGCAGATGCCCATCCTGTTGGAGCAGCCGCGGCGGCTCCGGTAGCCGCTCCTGTCCAATCCGCAGTTCCCAGTACTGGAAGCGGTGCCGTCTCATCATCAAGTGGAGAAACTGGCGCGGGTGCACCGAGTGGACTTGGTGCTGCCAGCGGTGATTATGTTCTCAAGGCGGGCGACACCGTTGAGATGGTGATTTTTCATGAACCCGATCTCAGTATCCGCTCAAGACTGGGTAAGGATGGGATGGTGCAGTTGCCACTGCTCGGAGAGATCAGATTGCAGGGGCTTACGATCAGGGCGGCCACAGAACTGCTGCGTAACAAATACAATGCGGATTACATCGTAGATCCTCAGATTTATCTGAATATAGCAGCTTTCAATTCCCGCAAATTCAACATTATCGGGCAGGTTCAACGTCCCGGTACCTACGAGTTTTCGGGGGGTGATGATCTTGGCTTGCTCGAAGCAATCGCCATGGCGGGGGGGTTCACCCGTATTGCTGACAGGGGGCACATCATTGTGAAGCGAAAGGAGGGAGATTCCTTCCGCACGCTCAAGGTGAATGCCAAAAAAATTGCCGGCGATGGCAAGGATAAGTTCCCCATTGAGCCGGGTGATGTGATTAATGTCGGGGAGAGTTGGTACTGAGGAGAGTCGTTCCAATATTAATTTTTCATGCAGACCACAGCCCCGCAGGTTTCCAACCACCAGACTTCCCTTCATCATGCCCCTCAAGAGGGGTTTGATTGGAGAGAGTATTACCACGCACTCAAATCGCATTCTTGGATCATCATTCTCTGCGTACTTTTGGCGACTCTCTGGGGGGTGTTTTCAGCAGCCACACAACAAGGACGGTTCGCAGCGCGATGTATTCTTGTGATCGAGGCGGATAAATCGAGGGTTCTGAGCAACAAGATTGAGGAGGTAAGCGATGTCCAGATCAAGAGTGCGGACATGGTCAACACGCTTCTGGAACTCCTCAAAAGCTACCCCTTTGCTCTTCGTGTGGTGAACCACCTCAAGCTGGCCCAGGATCATGAATTCCTTGTCTCCGTTGGCATCCATAGTAATGAAACTTCGCCAGAGCGTGCAGCCGCAGCCCTTTGCAAGACAATCACCCCCAGCTTCCGTCTGAATACCCGCCTCATCGACCTCGTTGTCACGACTCGAGATCCCGTTGTTTCGATCAAGCTGGCGAATGCCTATGCTGACGAATACCTGCGATATGTGCGTGATCTGCAGGTCGATGCCGCTCGTGCTGCCAGCTCATTCCTGATGGATGAGTCTGCGAGGCTTCGCAAAAAGATGCGGGCCTCCGAGGAGGGAATGCAGAGTTTCCGCGAGCGGGAACGTGCGGCCTCGATCGATTCGATGCTTCTGGAGGCTCAAACACAAATCACCGAACTGAATACCCGACATAGTGCCATTCAGTCGAAGCTGACTCAGATCAATAGCGATCTCAATATTGCCAAGCAGAACCAAGGGAATACTCAGGAACTCCTGCGACTTCCGAGCGTTGCCAATGAGCCCAAGGTTGCTGCCTTGGTGACCCAGCTGGACTCACTCAAAGGTCAGCTTGTCATGGTACAGCAGCGCTACCGGGCGAAGCATCCTCTCTATATTTCCACCACGACCCAGATCGGTATTACCTCAAAAGAGCTCGACAAGGTCCTCTCCGATGTTGTCGGACTTCTCCAGTCAATCAAGTCGAGCTTGGAAGCTCAGGAAACTGCTACCCAGATCGACCGTGAGAACGCGGAAAAACGTCTTCTTGAAGTAACCGGCAAGTCGATCGAGTACAATGACCTCAAGCGGGAGTTGGAAACCGATACAGCGCTTTATGCCGCAGTCCTCGGTCGTATCAAGGAAATCGACATGACCAAGGAGCTTTCCGAATCCCCCGTGCAGATTCAGGAAATGGCAATGGTGGCGGGTCCGGTAGGAAAGCCTCCACTCATGATTCTGCTGAGTTCGATCCTGAACGGTTTAGGTATAGGAATCGCTCTTGTCCTTGGACTTCACAAACTTGACACGAGCCTAAAGACTGTCGATCAGATTGAACGTCTAACGGGCATCACCGTTGCGGCAGCCATTCCTCAAGTAGGGGAGGGGTCTACTTCACGTTTTGGCTTTCTATCCAAGGAACAATACAAAGAGCTACAGGTCGCCTGGGAAAATGCCGTCCGCACCCTGCGTGACAACGCTCGGCCTCTTTCTGCACGTCTGTCCGAGCTTCAAACTATCTTCAGTCCCTCTTTGGCCATGATCGGTCACCCACACATGGCCACCACCCTCCCTCAGGGGGGAGAGTTGATCGTTAAGGAGGATCGCAGTGGTCTGGTAGCTGAGGCCTTCCGTTCCCTGCGTGCCACGATTGCCACGAATGAATTGGTTGAGAACCAGCGCTCCTTCCTCATCACGAGTGCTCTTCCCTCGGAGGGTAAATCTTTCTGTTCTTCCAATTTCGCCACCACGCTTGCCCAGCAGGGATTCAAGACTCTGCTTGTGGATGCTGACCTTAGGAAACCATCCATCTCCCGGATGTTTTT
>CAIKYN010000210.1 GCA_903831635.1 uncultured Spartobacteria bacterium | reverse complement strand
TCGAAGGCATACCTCATCACTACTCCTCTGCCCGGTGCCAGTCAACCTCGACCCCGTCTGAACCCCTGACTTCTTCGGCCTAGGACACTTGGTGTCCATCTTGTTTGGTAGGATTCTTTGAGCCTCAAACCTGACAGCCTTCAGTCTTCAGCCTAAAAGCCTTTTATCTGCCGGTCTTCCCCGACCAGGCATCCTCGCAAAAAGCTCGGACTACCTACGGTATGATGAAGCCTCGTTCCCACGAGCCTTTTCCACCCCTAGGACACTTGGCGTCCATTCTGATTGGTATTCTTGTAGATAGCCCAACTCCTAACTCCAAGACCCTAGCTCCCAACCACCCATGCCTTCCGAAACCCTACAACTCTTCTACTCCACGAGACCGCGTAGGAATCGTCGCCGTGCTAAGCATCCCGTCCTTAGGGCTTTTGCAAAGGTAGTCCTGTGGATCGTGGCTGTGGGGATTGTCCTCACGATTTTGTACAAGCTGGGAGTGTTCCAGGCGCCCATGCGCCCCGTTTATGTGGCGGTTGGATTTGCACTGTGAATTCAACTTCTCTCAGTGAATCTCTCGGTCGTCCCGCCCTCTGGATCAGTCGGATTAGGAAGCTTTTTGGCATGCAGATCTTGGAAGACTCGAGATATCGGCGGATAGCTGTGTTGCCGTTCGCTCGCAGTAGATCACTACAGCTTCACTCTCACGCCTTGCTCTCCATCCGATCTTTCGAGTCTTGGGGAAAGGAGTGCCACTGGTTCTTTAGTACACCCTTGATGTATAAAAGGAAAAGGCTCGTGGGAACGAGGCTTTGTCATTCGATCTTTAGAGAGAGAAGTCCGAAGATCTTCGGATATGAGGATGCCTGGTCGGGGACGACCGGCAGACAAATGGGTGAGGATGCCCTTAGAATGCTCGGGGAGTATCGGATTCTCCTTCTGGAGGTTAGGGAGATGGTGGGCAGGGAGGTAGATGTGCTGAAAGACTCCTTCAAATGGGCAAAAACGATCGGATTCGCGCCTCGCCACTTGTAGGGCATTCCGTTAATTCTTTGTTTCCCTCCATGCTCAACACAACTGGTTCATTTTACCCCAGCTTCACAGCTGATCCCGGAAAGTACTCCCCTGATCTCAAGAAGTGCATTGAGGAGACCGTGGAGTCGATTCTTTCGAATGAGACTACCTCAGATCACCCTGGCATGTTGCTTGGTAAGATCCAGAGTGGAAAGACACGTACATTTATCGGAGCCATCGCTCTAGCTTTCGACAACACCTTTGATATCGCGATTGTTCTCACCAAGAACTCCCGCCCACTTGTCGAGCAGACCTACAAAAGGCTCCGATTTGAGCTAAATGAATTCATTAAAGAAGGTGATCTCGAGATCTACGATATCATGCAGTGCCCTGTGGAATTCACTCCATTTGAGTTGGAGTCCAAGCTGATCTTTGTAGCAAAGAAAGAGACAAATAATCTGGTCCGGCTGAACGAGCTCTTTACCTCGAAATGTCCTGCTATGGCAGGGAAACACATTCTGATCATTGATGACGAAGCAGACAGTGCATCTATTGGCTACTCCCGAAAGGCTGGCCTGATTGAAGCGAACAAGATTGCCAAGCAGATCAGTGATTTCCGTACAGCCCTACCGAATAGCGCCTTCCTTCAGGTCACGGCTACTCCGTATTCCCTATATCTCCAGCCCACGGATGTCGTTGTTGGGAATGTCGCTACTTTCAAGCCCATTAGACCTGCGTTCACAAAGCCAGTTCCAACCGGAGTTGGATACATTGGTGGCGATACTTACTTTGGAGAGAAATCGCGAAGCGAGGAGGAAACCCTCGAAAGCTTGATTCACCAAACAGTCGATCCTCGTGAGTTTGAACGTCTGAAATCGAGAGATCGACGTTCTTACAAGCCTGACGAGTTACTGACGACTGATCTGTACAAGAGCATCCGGCAAGCCATCGTTTCATTTTTCACCGGTGCTACCATTCAGCGTATCAATGGTATTGCGAAGGGGGTGAATCCTAAAAAGCTTCGCTACTCTTTCCTGCTTCACTCAGAGACAGCGCAGGGAGCTCATTCGTGGCAGGAAGATCTTGTTGAAGAGCTTGTAGCGAGAATCACAGATGCTGCCAGGACATCCACATCGTTATTCGAGGATCTCGTTGCGGATTCTTACACTGATCTTCAGAAGTCACTAGCACTTGATGGACAACCGATACCAAGTCTTCAAAAGGTTACCGAAGAACTTTCTACCGGCCTGCTTGGTGGTTACGTGACTATTTCTAAGGTCAACTCTGAGAACGATGTTGCTGCGCTTCTTGATGACAATGGCCAGCTGAAACTTCGCAGCCCCTACTGTATCTTTATCGGCGGTCAGGTCATAGATCGCGGTGTTACCTTGGCCAATCTTCTCGTCTTCTATTACGGCCGCAGGCCACAGCGCTCCCAGCAGGATACTGTTCTCCAACACTCCCGCATGTATGGGTATAGACGCGATGACCTAGCTGTTACTCGATTTTATACGGCCCCCCTCATTCGACATGCGATGACTCAGATGGAGGAGTTTGATTCCTCTTTGAGGAATGCAATCCTGGCTGGCGGTGACAAGGCGGTTCAGTTCATCCGCCGAGCTCAGGATGGATCGGTGATTCCATGCAGCCCCAATAAGATTTTAGTTTCTAGCACTCAGACTCTTCGTCCACACCGAAGGGTTCTCCCTATCGGATTTCACTCAGGTCACCGAACAGGAAAGGATGGTATCGGCGCGAAGATCGAAGCCCTTGATGCAGAGGTAGCAAAGCTCTGTCACTTCAATGCAGATGAACCAGTGTTGATTCCACTTCAGGTAGCCATGGATCTCTTGCAGCTAATTGAGCCTACCCTGAGATTCGAAGACGAGGATGCACCAGTTTTTGATTGGGATGCAGCCAAGGCGGTGCTCTGTCACTTGAGCAACCTGCACATCGACCCCTCCGAGCGAGGTAAAGTTCTCCTCTGGGCGGCCGACAATAGAAACTCTGCTCGAAAAGCCAGTGCAGGATCTCACGCCATCTACATCGAAACTCCAGATTCAGAGAAAACGGAGGGCCGTATTGCCAGGAGTTTTGCAATTAATCACCCCATTCTCTTTTTGCTGCGTCAAAACGGGACCCATCCCCACTGGAGAGGAACACCCTTCTACTGGCCAGTGATTCGAGCTCAGGCCAATACTCCGACAGCAATTTACAGTTCCGAAACACTCGACTAAACAAAAACCAGCCATGGCTCGTCCCAAAAAATCTCAAGATCCGGATTCCAAGCCTGCCAAGAAGCCGAAGGTCCCTCGTGGTGAGGTGAAGGAGGTGGCAGCGTATGAGTTCACGGAGAAGCGGAAGAACAATCCTGAGGTTGGTCTGGTCTCTCCGGATTCTGATCCGGATGCAGGAAAGACTAAATGGAGCTATGATCCTCATCTAGCTCCGGAGCTCCAATTTGATGGAACGGCACTGCGCGCCAAGATGTCAGAGTTGATCGAGGGTGCTTTGGCCTCTGGGGATAAGGAAAAGATGCAGGAGGCATTGAAGGAACTGCGGAAGATGCAGGATCCCTTCCTGCAGTGGACTGGAAAAGCCGAGAAGACCTCCTTCGAGGTTGATACGGTCTCCCTCCATGTCCATGAGAAGATCGATCCGGCAACGATTCTCAAGGGGATCAAGTCTCAGCTCGCAGAGGAGACACCCGTGCAGGGAGATCTCTTTGCACAGGCCTTCCGCCCCACCCCACTAAGAGAGGCGATGGACTTCTATGGGCATGAGCGCGGCTGGGCGAACCGCTTCGTTCTTGGTGATTCACTCGTAATGATGAATTCCCTTTTGAAGAAAGAGGGCATGGCTGGGCAAGTGCAGATGATCTATTTTGACCCGCCCTACGGGATCAAATATGGCTCCAACTTCCAGCCCTTCGTGAATAAGCGGGATGTTAAAGACCGGAGCGACGCCGATCTTACTCAGGAGCCTGAGATGATAAAGGCCTTCCGTGACACCTGGGAGCTCGGTATACACTCTTACTTAGCTTACCTCAGAGATCGTCTTCTTCTGGCTAAGGAGTTGCTTCATCAATCAGGTAGTATTTTCGTCCAGATCTCAGATGAAAATGTCCATAGGGTGCGTGCACTAATGGATGAAGTATTGGGATCTGATAACTTCATAAGCGAGATTATCTTCCGAAAGACAACTTCTTCCACCTCTGTATTGTTAGCAAATGTTCATGATATTATCATTTGGTATGGTAAAAGTGATAAAGTAAAGTTCCGTAGATTATATAAGGTAAAAGATTCAGAAACGGGTGCTTCAGCTTACAAGAGTTCGGAAGAGGGCTCTTTTACGACAAGCGGACTAACTTCACAAAACCCCGGCTCAAGGTATGTGATTGAATATCGTGGGCGGAAATTTAATGCAGAGCCTGGCTGGTGGAAAACAGGTGAAGCAAATATGCAGAGAGTATTGAAAGCTGGAAGATTGGTCACAACTAGCAACAGTGTCAGGTATAAAAGGTATCTAGAAGATTTTCCGGTTTTTGCGATTGATAATTTGTGGGCAGATACAGCCGGAGATACTGAGAAAGTCTATGTAGTTCAAACAGCGACTGAAGCAGTAAAAAGATGCCTTCTTATGGCTACCGATCCCTCAGATCTGGTTCTTGATATTACGTGCGGCTCAGGAACTACTGCTTATGTAGCTGAAGAGTGGGGCAGAAGATGGATTACATGTGATACCTCGCGAGTTGCTCTGAATCTAGCAAAGCAGCGCCTAATGACGGCGACCTATAATTACTATGCACTCAAGTATCCGGAGGAGGGTGTCCGCTCTGGCTTCAATTACAAGACAGTCCCTCATGTCACCCTCAAGTCGATTGCGAACAATCCGGAAATTGATGAAATCTTTGAACGGATGCATCCGGCGATCGAGAAGGAGCTCGCTGAACTGAATGCCGCCTCTGGGCAATCTCTCAAGGAGTGGGAAGTGCCGTTTGATTTTCCTGACGATTGGAAGGAAAAAGCGAAGGCGACTTTCGAGGCCTTTCACAAGGCCCGCCAAGCGATGCAGGCACAGATGGATGCCTCAATCGCTGCTCATGCCGATCAGGAGGTGCTCTATGATCAGCCTCAGGTTGATAAGTCAAAGGTGCGCGTGACTGGTCCCTTCACCGTGGAGGCAACACCTTTCCCAACAGTGCTCTCTCTGGAGGAGGCCGAGGAATCTCCCGATGCCACCACAGCTGTCGCCCGTAGTGGTGAAACCTCAAGGCAGAGTCAGTGGAAGGATGAACTCGTGAAGACTGGTATCCGTGGCAAGGGTGGCCAGAAGCTGACCTTTGCTTCTCTTGAGACGCTTCCTGGAACCAAGTATCTACAGGCTACTGGGACGACGACTGAGGGTGAAGTCGTCGCTGTCTGCTTTGGGCCCGAGCATGCTGCGCTTGAGCAGCGAGCCGTCGCTCGTGCTCTTGAGGAGGCGCAGAGCCTGGTGCCGAAGCCGAAGTTCGTGATCTTTGCAGCATTCTCCTTTGACCCCGAGGCGGCAAAGGACATTGACGAGACGAATTGGCCGGGCGTCGTCCTGCTCCGCGCGGAGATGAATACCGATCTGCTGACGGAGGATCTGAAGAAGGCCCGCGCGACCAATGAGAGCTTCTGGCTCATTGGTCAGCCGGATGTCGAGGCGATTGCTCAGAAGGATGGGACTGTCCGTGTCGTGGTGCATGGGTTTGATTACTTCGACACAAAAACTGGGGAGCTACAAAGCGGAGGAAAGGGAAAGATCGCCCTCTGGATGCTCGATACGGACTATGATGGGCGAGCTCTCTATCCAAGACAGGTTTTCTTCCCGATGGCGGGAGAAAAGGATGGATGGAATAAGCTGAGCAAGGATCTCAAGGCGACTCTGGATGAAGAAAAGCTGGAAGCCTTCACAGGCACAGAATCTCTCCCCTTCCGTCCAGGGCCTCAGAAGCGTGCGGCTGTGAAGATCGTCGATGACCGCGGCATTGAGTCGCTGAAGATCCTCACGTTGGAGTAAGCGATTCTCTCCCATGTCGAAGGGTCCCGCATCACTCATTATCAACTCTCCCTATGTGGCTCCGTGCCGTCATTGGGTGGAGCCTCAGCCGAACACTCCGCTAGAAATCAAGGGGGAGCGCCGGCCTGCGGGTTATGAGATCTTTGACCCGCGCCACAATACGCGCCGTGTCGTTCCGCTCGATCGGGTTAATGAAATCCGGAAGCGTCTCGAAGCATGGCAGGCAGCGGGACGTCCTGGCATCACGAGTGTTACTCGATCTCTGCTGGAGCACTGGCATGACCAGACGGCGAGGCAGTATCCTTTCTACTTCTGCCAACTGGAGGCAATCGAGACGCTGATCTGGTGGACGGAGGCTCCGAATGATTTCAAGCAGGGGATTGTGGTGCCCAGTGATGGGGGCGAGTGGTCACGTCTTTGTAACAAGATGGCAACCGGTTCGGGCAAAACGACGGTCATGGCGATGCTCATCGCGTGGCAGGGCCTCAATGCACTCACATATCCCAAGAGAAAGGAGTTTTCCTCTGCATTCCTGATTGTGACGCCTGGATTGACTGTGAAGGAGCGACTGCAGGTGCTCCAGCCGGGGCATCCTGAAAATTACTACGATGCATTTAGCGTCTGTCCCTCTGAGGCCCTGCGCCAGCGACTTAACAGCGTAGAGATCTTGATCGAAAACTGGCATACGCTGATGCCTCTCGAGGATCAGAGCAGATCTGTCGTAAAGAAGGGGCGCGAGAGTGATGAGGCATTTGCTCGGAGGGTGCTGGGCTCACTTGCAACCCGTCGTGACCTCATCGTCATCAATGATGAGGCACATCATGCCTATCGAGTTCCGGCTGATGTGAAGATCGGTAAGGCTGAGGCTGCGGAGCGAGGGCTCGATCTAAATGAGGCAACCCGATGGATCGAAGGGCTTGATCGCATTCACAAGACCCGTCGTATCCGGCAGTGCTATGATCTCTCTGCAACACCTTTTGCCCCCACGGGGAAGAAGACAACAACCGAGGCTCTCTTTGAATGGATTGTCTCGGACTTCGGACTGAATGATGCGATCGAGTCAGGTCTCGTGAAGACGCCCCGTGTCGTCGTCCGGGATAATGCGATCCCTGATGCCTCGACCATGCGGTCGAAGCTTTATCATCTCTATAACGAGTCTGAAGTCAGGGAGGATCTGAACCGCAGAGCAGAGCCAGAGGAGGCTCTGCCGGATCTTGTTCAGAAAGCCTATCATTTGCTGGCCACTGACTGGCTAGCGACGATGCAAGAGTGGCAAAACGCTGGCCATACAATTCCACCCGTCCTACTGACTGTCTGCAATCGCGTTGAGACAGCAGCGAGGGTGGAGCGATTCTTTCTACAGGGGGACTGCATCGTGCAGGATATGAAGGATGCAGGGAGAACGCTCCGCGTGGACTCCAAGGTGCTCGATAAAGCTGAAGTGGGTGAGGCAGCAGCTTCTGACAAAGACTACGAAAAGCGACTGCACGAAATCGTCGATCAGGCTCAACTGTCCGAGTCTCGCCTCCAGAAGATGGAGAATTTTAAGAAGGAGGAGCTACTGCGCGAAATCATCGATAACGTCGGCAAGCGAGGCCGTGCCGGTCAATACCTCCAGAATGTGATCTCCGTGGCCATGCTCTCGGAGGGATGGGATGCCAAGAATGTAACCCACATCATGGGTCTCCGCGCCTTCACCTCTCAACTACTCTGCGAGCAGGTAATCGGTCGTGGCCTCCGGCGTGTGGCTCATGAGATGGATGAAAACGGGCTCTTCCTTCCGGAGTTCGTAAACATTTTTGGGGTGCCTCTTTCGATTTTCCAAGTCGGCGATGGTGGAACGCCACCTCCACCGCCGAAGCCCTCCACGCTGATCGAATCATGCCCGGATCGTTCGATGTTCGAAATCAAATGGCCGAACATTGAGAGGATCGATACGGTGATGAGATCGGTGCTCCAGATTGCTTGGGATCAAGTGGAGCCCCTGGAGTTAGATCCCTCAACGACCCCCATGAGCGCAGAGATGGCAGCCGCTTTGGGAGGTCAGACCGATCTAGGGAAGCTGACGGAGATCGACATCATGCGATTTGAGGAGCAGTTCCGTCTCCAGCGATTGCTCTTTCAGGGCGCCAGGAAGGCTTTCGAGCAGTTTGGATCACAGAGATTCAAGGGGGATCCATCGGTGCTATTCCTCCAACTGGTGAGATTGGTGGAGGAGTTTTGGGCATCGAAGAAGGTCCATATTCCCGATCTCTTCCACCAAGGTGATCTGAAGCGCAGAGTACTTTTTGCTCTGAATATCGACCGGACGGTTCAGCACCTCTTCCGGCATCTCAGGCAGCAGAATCTCGAGACTCTGGAACCGGTCTTCAATACCGACATGCCTATCGGCTCCACGGCGATCATGAGGTCATGGCACACGACGAAGAGCTGCTATCCAACAGTGAGGAGTCAGATCAGCCATGTGGTCTTTGATTCCGGGTGGGAGGCTACTGAGGCATATGCTATCGAGAAGAGCCCGGTTGTGGAGGCGTATGCCAAGAATGATCACCTTGGCTTCCATGTGCTCTATCTATGGAATGGATCCAAGAGAAAGTTCTTCCCCGATTTTCTTATCCGTTTGAAAAACGGCGCGATGCTGATTCTCGAAGTAAAGGGGGAGGACTCGCCGCAGAATAAGGCGAAGAGAGCAGCACTGGATGAGTGGATCCAGTGCGTGAACAACCAGGGTGGATTTGGACGATGGACCGCTGCAGTTTCCTTCAATCCGAACGATGTTGATGGAATCTTGAAGAAGGCCGGCGCCTGATGGATTTCTAAAAAAGTTGTGCTGCGGCAGGCGAACCCACCGCAGCACGGTTTATTTGACTAGTCTTTTACCCAGAGGGGAAAAGCCTTGCCGGTTTTTGGATAAACCCGGACGCCGTTCCTCGTGAAATATTTCACGAAAATCAGCCTGTATCCGGGTTTTTCTTGTCTCGGATTGGACATACGAAAAATAGGTGTGCATCTCATTGTTGACGCCGGGGCAAGCTCTTTGCTTGAATACCAATCTTATCGGAATGATAGACCCTGTAACGGCGTTCCCTAGTGGATGCTGCTACTAGGAAAATCTCCAAAGAGGCCGTTGGTGTTAGAAGCACCAACGGCTTTCTTGTTTAGTTGATAAAGAACGAAGTGATTTGCCAAAACCATCGTGGCTAACCACTACCTGTTCCGATCACTAATATAGTTAGTACACAATATGCAGTACTGTAGTCAAGAAGAATGCTAACTCCTTTTCTTTTTTCTCTTTTCTCTGTTAAAATTAACTCTGTTTATCAAATTTACTCCAACCAGGCTTGGAAGTTTGGATGTAACGCTGGGCCTGTTACGAAGCTGTATGAATTATACTGCGAGCGCAGCAGAACAACGCGGGATACGAAAATCCCAAGCCTCCTCATCTAGAGGCAATACTCCTCATACGCCGCCCTAAACGTATTCAAATGCAGGGGAACGAGTTTATCCTCAATGGGGGTCTGGTAGCCGCCGGCCAGGACAAAGAGGACGGTGATCTTCTCTGAATTACAGAATCTGAACACCATGCGATCTCGCTCGAGGAGCTGCTCGGTGGTCATGGAGTGGGAGCTGATCGGATCATCCACATGGGGATCTGCTCCGGCCTGGTAGATGATGAGATCGGGCTTCCAGGAGCGGATGGTCTGGAAGGCCTCCTCGAGAGCATCACGGTAGGGGGTGAAGTCTTCCTTCACCGGCTTGAGGGTTCTGCAAATGCTCCGCTCGCTCTCGAGCATGCCCCAGGTGGTTCCGTTGATGGAGAAGTTGTAGAGGTTGGGGAGGACTTTGGTGAACTCCGCGGTGCCATCCCCGCAGTGCTCGTCGCAATCGAGGACGAAGATTCGTTTATCCGGAAACTCCTGAGCGACCAGGGCCAATCCGTTGAAGGTGCAGAAGTACCACCCTCGTTCCGGCTTTGCGTGGTGGAATCCCAGGGCGACGTTGGCAGCGATCCCGTGCTCCATGGCCATCCTTGCCCCTTCTATCTGTCCGGCATTGATAGCCAGGACTCCTGTCCTGATCTTGGCCGTCCATTTCCATCCCTGTGAAGCCGCCAAGTCTCCCTTACCCGTGATGAAGGCCCGGACGTAGTCGGGATCATGAAGGGATCGAAGTTTCTCCCGATCGATGAGTCCCGGATCGTGCAGGGTGACATAGCCTGCCGACTCCGCGGCACGGGCCACGGGCGCGAGCTTCTTCATGCTGGCCGTGGAAGTCTCAGCGGAGTAGTTGTCCGAAAAGCAGGTCGGGATGGAGGAAAGCATCAATCAGAGAGTACTCAATGGGATGGAGTGGATCCAAGGGATTGCAGAGAGGATCAGGGGCTGACAATCGACGGTCCCTCGGAGGCGTAGGGGTTGCGGGCGCTCTGCGAACCATAGGGGCTCCCGTATTGGCTGTAGGGGTTGTTGATGCTGGTCGGGCTATAGGGACTGCTATACTGGCCGTAGGGATTGGCGGTGGAGTCCGGTGCGTAGGGGTTGGCACTGATCTGGCCCAAGTAGGTGCCATCCGGAGCAATGACCCGAGGGGCCTCGGTGGCGTAGGGATTGTGCGCACTGGTCGGTGAATAGGGGCTGCCGTAGGGACCGTAGGGGTTGTTAATACTATTCGGTGCGCTCGGACTGCCATACTGCCCGTAGGGATTCCCCGTCGAGTCCGGCGCGTAGGGGTTGGCGCTCAGTTGCCCCAAATACTCCTGGGCGTGGAGAGAGGCGGATATGATGAGGAGAGCAAGGAGTGCGAGGAGTGATTTTGTCATGAACCAAGCCTAGCACCCGGAAAAGACACCAAGTGTCCTAGGTCTGAAATAAGGCTATTAGACTGAAGACTGAAGGCTTTTAGGGGGGGTGGGGTAAGCCACATCTGGGGAGGTAAGTTCCCTGTCTTGCCGATATCCCGCATCTGGGCTATGGTACAAGCATGAGTGGAGCAACAGCGGAAATTGTCGAGGTGTGTGAGGCACTTCCCGAGGAAAAACGTTCGGAGGTGATTGATTTTGCCCGTTTCCTGCTTTCCCAAGTTGATGAACATCGTTGGGAATCCTTGATTTCGGATACAAAACCCCGTCCTCGTCTGGAGGAGTTTTTGAAAGTCTCGGCACAAGAAGCTGACGAATCGCTGGATCCCGCTAAACTGTGATCTCGCGGGTTAGGCCTAGCTTTTGGAGGTCCTACGAGCTTTTGGATTCGCGCGTTAGGGAATCTGCCAGACGTTCTTACCGCATCTTTGCTGAGGATCCATCGCATCCCTCTCTAAGGTTTAAGAAGTTAGGAGGGTATGAGAATATTTGGTCTGTAAGGATCAACGAACAATACCGCGCTGTCGGCGAGCGTTCAGGCGATACTATTATATGGGTCTGGATTGGCTCCCATAACGACTTCGACAGGCTCTTCGGCTAGTAATCATTCCTTGATTACACCCCCTCAAAGAGTCGGGTTGCGTTTCCCTCGGTGATTCCTGCCTTGATGATTCGCTCTGCAGCCTTCTCGATGTCGTAGCTGACGCGACGTAAGGTGAAGGAGTTCATCTCCGGATCGTAGATCCCGTAGGTGGCACGGGTAGAACCATCCCGAGG
>CAIKYN010000209.1 GCA_903831635.1 uncultured Spartobacteria bacterium | reverse complement strand
GCGACCGGCCATGGACCCCTTTTACGCAATGATTCCATGGCCACCTATGCGGAGATGACGATCTTCATCACCGTCTACGCTATCTCCAGCCTCATCCTGATGGCGGCGCTCGAGGAGGGTCGGGAACTTTCCTCCCAAGCAATGGAAATACGTCTCTCCGCCATGCGGAATGAATTAGAGCTTCGTCAGATTCGCACCAACCTCAACCCTCATTTTCTCTTCAACAGCCTTAACAGCATTAAATCCCTTATCGCCGAAGATCCCGCCAAGGCTCAGTCGGCCGTCATCTCCCTCTCGGGCATTCTTCGCACCTCCCTGCGCTTGACCAGGAAGGAGAAGGTCCCTCTGCGTGAGGAACTTTCCGTCATCCGTTCCTATCTCGAACTCCAGAAAATCCGACACGAACAGCGTCTGGATTGCTCTATCGATGCGGATCCATCATCCCTCGACTACCTGATACCACCCATGATTTTTCACCAACTCGTCGAGAATGCTGTCAAACACGGTGTCGAAAGCCTTCCCGAAGCCACACCGATAAGGATCCGTTGCGCGGTGGAAGGAAGTGGCCTTTTGTTGAGCGTCGAGAATACCGGACATCTTGACCTCGGATACGAGTCGGGTGTGGGACTCCATTCCATCAAGGAGGAGTTAGCGGCACTCTACGGCGAGAAGGCGATTTTCGGCCTAAGGCAGAGCTTGAATCACTCCGTGGTAGCGGAAATACGTCTCCCCGCCGAAGTCTAGCCATCACCACAATCTGACGTCCCTTCCTCCATGCCTTCTCAGATTTTAAATACGTTGCCTCGGGATCTCGCGATCCTGATTGTCGAGGACGAGCGCCCTGCTCGCTCGGAACTCAAGCGTATGCTTCTCTCACTCGGAATGCAGGGTGTGATCCAGGAAGCCTCCTCCGTAACGGAGGCACTCTCCTCGGCCAACTCCTCACGTCCAGATCTCATCCTGCTCGACATCCAGATGCCGGGAGGGAGCGGCTTTGACCTACTGAAGGCGCTCGGAGCAGATCGTCCGCCAGTCATCTTCACGACAGCTTATGAGCAGTTCGCCGCCAGAGCCTTTGAGGAGGAGGCTGTCGACTACCTCCTCAAGCCCTTCGATGAAAAGAGGCTCGCCAAGGCCCTGGCCCGTCTTCCACTTCCAGATAGACCATCTCCTCCACTCACCCAGGGTGACTCGATTCTGCTCAAGCTTGATGGTGAATGCCTCCTCCTCCCCATCGAGAGCATCGACTTGTTGGTGACGACCGGGAATACGACAGAAGTCTTTTGGGGAGAAAGATCAGGGAAGGTCAATAAACCCATGAAGTACCTCGTGAAGAAACTCGATTCCACGATGTTTTTCCGGGCGACCAGGGATCAGTTGATCAATCTGCAGAATCTTGTCTCTTTGAATACGAATGCCGAGGGACTGGTAGAGGTACAGCTTCCCCACAAGCGTCATGTCATCTTTTCGCGACGTCAGAGCATCCTCTTCCGAAAGAGCCATACCATCTAGAGTCCCACCCTTCCATAGCGGGAGGGCAATTTGGCACACGAGATGCTTACCTATTCTTGGGAAATCCTTCCCACTTCGTAGGTAACCTCAACCAAACAAAGCCATGAAAATTGATGAACTCGGGTTTCTGGTCGTTGGACTGGTCCTGTTCGGCAACATCTGCCTGCTGGCCCTCGTCGCCCTATAATCCCTTTAATTCAACTCAGAGCGGTATCAGGCCAAAATAGCGCTCGATCCTGCTGCGCCAATCGTGAGCCAGCGTGGATCGGATCACCTTATCGTTGACTGAAGGGAAAAGGTGTGGACTAGCTGGATGGTCGGTTTGAAACAACGATGAACTCACCGCTATATTCTTGGTCACGTCCCGCAGAAGGTCCGGTAGGGTTCTCCTCCGGGCGACGGGGCCTCGCGGTAGGGTTGATTCGCAGCTGTTTCCTCGAATGGTTTTGCCAGCACTTCGCACAATCGGTGAAGGGGGGTTAGATCGCCGGATTGGGCAGCGACCAATGCCTCCTCGACACGATGATTACGGGGGATAATCACGGGGTTGGCACGTCGCATTCTTGCCACAACTTCCGCACTGGTGAGATTCTGGCGCTTCAGACGCACTGTCCATCGGTCATGCCATGCATGGAAGGCTTCGCCCCTCTGGGAAAGGGCACCATCGAATAGTTCTGTCTCAATGGACTTGGTGAGCGCAGCAAACGTCGAGGTGAAGTCCGCCTTGGCGCCCTGCATCCAATCCAGGAGTC
>CAIKYN010000208.1 GCA_903831635.1 uncultured Spartobacteria bacterium | reverse complement strand
GATGTATTAAGGCTTGAAGCCGGTGACACAGTTGTTGTCTTTGATGGTAGGGGGCGCGTCGCCGAGGCAGAACTGCTTGCGGCCCATCGCAAGCATTGCTCGCTGCGTATTGGGCAGGCTTATGTCACCCCTCTTCTCAGGTGCTCCATCATGCTGGCCCAAGCCATCCCCAAGGGGAAAAACATGGATCTCATTTTGCAGAAGGGGGTGGAGCTGGGGGCCTCGGAAATCGTGCCGCTGTTGTCCTCCAGAACGGTGGTCCGGATTGATGATGCGGCGGATGCCGAACGCAAAAGGGATCGCTGGCAGCAGATCGCCTTGGAGGCTTGCAAACAATGTGGAAGGAATCTCGTCCCCCGGGTGGCACTTCCCTCGACGGTTCAACAATTTCTGAAGGGATTACCCTCCAAGGAATTTCTGCTGCTCGCCTCGCTTCAGCCCGATGCCGTCACAATCAAGGAGGCTCTTGCTCTTCACGCCGTCACCCATGGATCGCTTCCGCAAAGTGTTGCGGTTCTGGTTGGCCCGGAGGGTGACTTCACGCCGGAGGAAACTACCCTTCTGAAAGAGGCTGGTGCTGTCTCAGTGACGCTGGGGCCTACGATCCTACGTGCTGAAACTGCAGCTCTCTACTGCCTGAGCGTGCTGGGTCATGAGTTGTTTTAGAGTGAAGGCTAGGTCGCTTCCTTCTTTAGCTTTTGGCTTTTAGCTTTTATCCTTTCCAACTCATGTCCGCCGCCCAACTTTCCGACACTCAGAATCTGCCCGACGATCGGCAGATTCCGATCGACCGCGTGGGGGTCAAGGACCTGCGTTATCCGATCCGGGTTCGTGATAAAAGTCACACGGAGCAAGGGACAATCGCCACGGTTCAGCTCACGGTCGATCTGCCTCATCATTTCAAGGGGACCCATATGAGCCGTTTTGTGGAGGCGTTGAATTCCCATGGACCGGTGCTCCATGTCAGGAATATCCGCGATATTCTGGTGCAGCTCTCCGAGCGCTTGGAAAGCGATCAGGCTCATGTCGATTTCGAGTTTCCCTACTTTATCGAGAAACCGGCCCCGGTCACTGGTGCAGTCGGTCTGATCGATTACACGGTTCGATTCAGTGCCACGCTGACAGGCGGGCCCAAGGGGAAAGTTGATTTTGTGGTCACCGTCATCGTGCCGGTCACTACGCTTTGCCCCTGCTCCAAGGCAATCAGTGAGTCCGGCGCCCATAATCAGCGGGGCCATGTGACCTACTCGGTACGTTGCTCCAAGCCGATGTGGATTGAGGAGATGATCCGTCTGGTGGAGGACTCCGCGAGTTCGGAGCTCTACAGTCTGCTGAAGCGTCCCGATGAGAAATTCGTCACGGAGCGGGCCTATGAAAATCCTGTCTTTGTGGAGGATCTCGTGCGAAACGTGGCCGGTCGTTCCGAGCAGGATGCCAATATTCTTTGGTACCGTGTCGAGGCGGAGAATTTCGAGTCGATTCACAATCACAACGCCTATGCCCTGGTGGAGCGCAAGGGCTCCCGGGACGGCGTGAACTAGGGAAATATTTTTCCGTTTATGGAACGCATTGCTCTGCTTGCCGCCACGCTTTTCTATCTCTTCAGCTTCGGCCACACGCTCTATGCCTTGGGGGCTGGGCGTTTTCAGCCAGGGAGATTCAATTTCATCGCGATGGCGCTGGGGGCGTTTGCTCAGGGCTGGTATCTCTCCCTACGCGGTGCCGCGGAACATGCCTGTCCGATTGGCAATCTCTCCGAGACGTTGATCTTTCTCTCCTGGTCGATCTCCCTGATCTATCTTGTGATCGGTGCGACCTACAGACTCTCCCTGATGGGGGCTTTCACCGCACCTCTTGTCCTGATCCTGCAGATCGTGGCGCTTCTTCTTCCGGATCGGGTGTCTGTCAGCTTCTTCCGTCCCAACCCGTGGGTGGAAACCCATGCCGCACTCTCTCTTGTGGGCTATGGGGCTTTTGGCTTGGCGGCGGTCGCGGGGTTTATGTTCTTGGTTCAGGAGGGGCAACTGAAGTCCCGCCGTCCCTCACCGATCTTCCACCATCTTCCGCCGATCAACATTCTCTCAGAGGCGACACTTCGCTTGCTCTGGGTTGGCTTTCTGCTTCTCTCCCTCAGCTTTGCTTCGGGATTGTTGGCGCACCTTGCGGTTGCAGGCGGAAAGTTCCTCTTCTCCATCCTCATCTGGCTTCTCTATGCCGCGATCCTCTTCGGCGCGAAGAACGGGACTCTCTCCGGAAGGCGTTTTGCATGGGCTTCTTCGTTGGCCTTTCTTCTCGCGCTCATCCTGCTTCCCGTGATCGAGCATCTCTCCGGGCGGGCCTAGGGCCCCCGAAAAACAACGTGATGAATATCCTCTGCGCAGGCCTCAATCACCGTACCGCTCATCTCGACGTGCGTGAGAGGTTTGCCGTGCGTGAGAACGAAATGCAGGAATTGCTCGTACGCTTACGATCCATTGAGGGAGTCTCCGGCGCCGTCATGCTCTCCACCTGCAATCGCGTGGAGCTCTATGCCTCGAGTCTCTGTCCCCTCAGGGCGCTTGATGGATTTCGTGCGATCCTCTCGGAACGCGCCGGTTTGGAAGCCCCTCTCTACCATCACGTCACGCCGCAGGCCGTGAGGCATCTTTTCCGGGTGGCGAGCGGCCTTGATTCCATGGTGATCGGCGAAACCGAGATCCTTGGACAGGTCAAGAAGGCCTACTCCATGGCCTCCGATGCTGGATCCGCAACACGGCCGCTCCACAAACTTTTCCAGCATGCTTTCCGAGTCGCGAAATCGGTCCGGACAGAGACCCAGATCACGAGCGGCCCTACGTCCGTGGGATCCGTGGCGGTCGAGCTTGCCGGGAAGATTTTTGGATCCCTGGAGGATCGCCGCGTCATGATCTTGGGAGCTGGCGAGATTAGTGAGCGAACGGCGCGAAGTCTCCAATCCCGAGGGGTGCGCAGTGTCATCGTCTCCAACCGCACCTATGAGCGCGCGGCTGAACTTGCCGCGGAGATTGGCGGGATGGCGTTGCATTTCGACCATTGGGAAAAATCCTTCGCTGACATCGACATCCTGATCAGTTCCACCAATGCACCGCATGCCATCCTGACCCCGGAAAAGCTCACTCCCCTACTGAGGCTTCGCCGAGGGGCACCGCTCTTTGTCATTGATCTTGCCGTCCCGCGTGACGCCGATCCCTCCATTAACGAGATGGAAGGGGTCTTCCTCTACGACATCGATAGTCTGGAGCAGATTGCCTCCCAGTCTCTCGACATCCGCCGTCAGGAGGTCACCCGTTGCGAGTCGCTGATCGATCAGCATGTGGGTGGCTTTCTCAGCTGGATGCGAAGCATTCATTCACCTGATCCTCATCATTTAGGGAGGAGCGCCTAGGATGAATGCCGCTCAACGCCCTTTGATTCTTGGAACTCGTGGAAGCGATCTCGCTTTGGCCCAGAGCAGAATGGTTAGGGATGCCCTGAAAGCTGCCCATTCAGGTCTCAACATCGAACTGAAAATCATCACGACGACGGGTGATGCCCGCACGGCATTGCCTCTTCATGAACCGACCGCCGAGGGGGCCGGGCTCTTTACCAAGCAGCTTGAGGAGGCGCTGCTCCGAGAGGAGATCGATCTTGCCGTCCATAGTCTGAAGGATCTCCCCGTCCAGACCCCCGAGGGGCTGAAGCTTGCCGCCATTCTGCCGCGTGCCCCCATCGATGACTTGCTGGTTTCCCGTCACCAGGGCGGCCTTGCGGGTCTTCCCTTGGGATCAACTGTTGGTTCCAGCAGTCCCCGGCGCGCGTTGCTGCTCAAAGCCCGCCGTCCCGATCTGAATCTGATTCCTATCCGTGGAAATGTTCCAACACGCTTGAGTAAGCTGGCTGCCGGCGCTCCCTTCGATGCCACGATTCTTGCGGCGGCGGGGTTAGGGCGCCTCGGGCACGATCTCTCTCGCGGCTCTCTCCAGATCGAGGGGTTGACGCTCTGGTTGGAGTCCTTGGAGTGGATGCTACCTGCTCCCGGTCAGGGAGCCATTGCCGTGGAGTGCCGGGCTGGTGACTCGACTGAGGAACTGCTCTCCAGCTTGAACCATGCCCCAACGGCGCGATGTGCCGAGGCGGAGCGGCTTGTCCTGAAACATCTCGGAGGAGGATGCCACCTGGCTCTCGGGGCTCTGGCGAGGGAGACTCAAGAGGGAATTTCATTAAATTCCATTTTCATTCCTCGATCCGACGCGGCACCTCTCAGCGCGTCAGCGATCGCTCCAAGTCCTGCCGAGGTGGCAAGGTTGGTTGCCGATCAACTACTTTCATCATGAATAAAACTTCCGCTAAACCATCGAAAACATCATCCCCCGCCGCTGCGCCGAGCGAGGGGATCTGTTATCTGGTCGGTGCCGGCCCCGGCGATCCGGGACTGCTCACGCTGCGGGGGCGCGACTGCCTGGAGCGTGCCGACGTGGTGATCTACGATTACCTAAGCAATGCCGAGTTTCTCCGTTTTGCACCGGCCTCTGCGGAAAAGATCTATGCTGGCAAGACAGCCGGACAGCATGCCCTCAAGCAAGAGGAGACCAATGCGTTGCTAGTCAAGTTCACCCGTGAGGGAAAGCGGGTGGTGCGTCTGAAGGGTGGAGACCCGTTTCTCTTCGGAAGGGGGGGAGAGGAGGCAGCGGAACTTGCCGCTGCTGGGCTGCGATTTGAAATCGT
>CAIKYN010000207.1 GCA_903831635.1 uncultured Spartobacteria bacterium | reverse complement strand
TGATCGAGAATCAGCACGGTCGTTCCATCCCGAGCCGCCCTTTGCAGGACCTGATCCGCCGTAATCTTCTCGGGAATCGGCATCTGCCAGAGCATCTGCATCTGGGCCGAGAAGTTTTTCTGCAGAAGTTCGACGCGGATCGGCACCGGCCTGCCTCCCTTCAACGCCAACTTGAACTGCTTCGTGGCTGAACGACCCGGCTTCGATTCATCAAGCAGTTGCTTCCCATCGATCCAGAGGCGAGCACCGTTCCGGTATTTCAGCGTCAGCCCGTATTCACCGTCGACAGGAGGAACAAGGTTGCCCTCCCATCGGACGGAGTAATTTTCGATCAGCGGAACGTGGGAATCCGGAGAGGCACCGAAGGAGACATTGAGATCAACATTCCGGTCAACACGCTGATGGAGCGGCTTGGAGAAGTCCTCCCCATTGAAGAAACTGACAGCGAGACCGGGGGTTTTACCATCAGGTTGGAGGAAGGATTCCTTGGGAATAATTGAAGGCTCATTGAACGGAGACTTGGCCACAATCAGCCAATCCAACTTCGCTTGGGTATCATCGAAGATCGGGACATCGATCCCCTTCCCTTCCTTGAGGAAGTCCCGAACTCGGGAGCCATTCTCGAAGACGGCACCGGTCCCGGTGATCGGGATATGTTTCCAATCAACCGCCAGGACCTGATCATGCCCGGAGGCCTTTACATTTCCTTGGGGATCTATCAGGGAAGCCGAAATGGTGCTCATTCCCTGCTCTTCTGTCAGAGGAATCTCCACACCTTCGCTCAAGAGCTGACCATAAATTTCCCCGCCACTTGCCCGAACCGGTAGATCCTTAGAAAAGGTCTGCTTACCATCGGGGCCGGATGTCGTGATCCGAAGTGTGAGGGCACCTTTCAAATCCTTTTCATTGATCAGATAAAAATCGACAGTGACCCCTCCCGGGAACGGGCTGATCTGGCGTCGAGGCTTCACCGCCACATAGAGCGGTTGGTTATAGTAAGCCAGAATGGAGGGATCGGCCTTTGGATTGCGGAAGCAATCAACCACTCCCGAATGGTTCTCGATCAACTCGGACTCCCAGCCGTTGATCGCGTAGCCGTCATTGGCATCACAGATGCGAGTGTCCTCGATCTTGCGTCCCTGGTGCTCAATGCTGACGACTCCCATCGCCTTGCAGAGATCATCAACGGTCGAAAAGGCACCGCGCAGATTGTTTGAGGTGAGATACTCGTCAAAAGCCGCATACCAGTCACGGTAGACCTGCCCGTCCCAACCGAGATTCGTGACTCCATCGAGGGATTTCTCGATAAGTCCAAGACGCGGCGGTGCGGAAACCGCCCCTTCCTCGCCCCAGTAAACCTCCTCCGTAGCGTTCGTGGTGTAGCCGTAGTGGTGCGTTGGGTCTTTATAGAACTCCTGCTTCCAGAGGTCTGGCCCGCTGGCACGGTGGAAATCCCACCATCCATTCATATGAACCTCCATGTCGAAGGGTCTCATATTCATCTTGGCAGGATCGTTTTTCGGATCCGGCGCACGTCCTGCCCAAGCCGAGGTGTAAACAATCAGACGGCTCGGATCGATGGCATGGGCATCGCGGAGGTCGCGACGATGGATGTCGAAGAGGGCGGTGTTCGTGTTCGCACCCCACTTGTCCCATTGCTCGTTGATCATGTTGTAGATGATGAGGGAGGGATGACTC